>JBGSOQ010000050.1:0-1891 GCA_041739035.1 Ignavibacteriaceae bacterium
GCATAGAAACTCCTATAAATTTTTAATAAATGGTTTTAATTAACCCGACCGGTATTTGTACGGCAGAGGCAAGTTGATAATGGATGAAAGTTATGAGAAGAATTTGTCGGGATAAAAATCTTTCACCCAATGAATGCGTTAAACTATTCAGCACACATTAAAAAAACAATTGAGTGAAAGGATGATGTGATGAAGATCACCGAATTTAGTTGATTTCCATCAATTGGCATCTGTGCGAAACATAATGATATGATTTGACAGCATTTTAATGAATTTTGTAATTAAATAAACAGCTTATCACTGGCTCTTATTTCCTCAAGTGATCTTATCAATCCTCGGCCAATAAACAAAGTCAAGTTATTCTCATACGGCATTGCATTTTCTGTTTGATGAATACCAGCTGCTTCAACCTCTTTTAACGAGTAAAGATGATCTTCAATTTCTCCACCTATAATTATAAATGTTGTATAATTATTGACGCTGGGCCACCAGTACCAGTAGCTGTTGTGCGGACAAATAACTTTAGGAAGAGGGTAATCCCTGCGGAAATATTCTATTGCACCGGCTTTTCCATAGTTGCTGCAATACACAAGTGTATTCTTTTGTTTTTCTTCAGGTAAGGATTGGTAAACTTTTGAAACATTCTTTGCAAGGTCTTCCCAGCCGTGCATATCAGCATAAAATTGTGGAATACCTCTGTTAAGTTCTTGTCCTTCATTGCTTGGCGGCTCTAACCCTAAAGTGCCTTGAAATTTTAAGAATTGCTCAATTGGAAGAGAAGGACGTGCAAAAGGTGAGAAGAATAGACCCGCAAGTATAACGGGAATCGCTATCGAGTATTTCAACCAGACCTTTCCTTCGCCACTCCATTTCTCAATCATAACTGCACCTCCGGCAAATAGAATCTGATAAGCCGCAGCGATGTATTCACCTTTGCTATGGCCATTAATAAAGAGAATTAGAAATGTTGCAAGCCAAATGAAAATAACGGCTTTTAATTTCTTTCCTTCTTCATTAAAAAAGAAAAAGTAAATTCCAGGAAGCCAAATAAAAATTGCTAAAGGATTTAGTATTAAAAGTTGATCTATAATAAAAGACATTGGAGTAAGCCCGCCATACTTGCTTGATGCTGCATTTCGCATGAACTCGAGGTGAGCAAAATCGTGTGTAATATTCCAAATAATAAAAGGGGAAAATATAACGAGGGCAATTAAAGCAGCGATGTAAGGATATTTTGTCTTCAAATCTTTTCTTAATGGAGTAAAAATTAATGCCAAGAAAACTCCCGCAGCGAGCCACAGCATACTGGTTTTATTAAGCAGCCCAAATCCGATAATGATTCCGAGCTTAATCCATTTCTTTTGATTTTCTTCTTGAATAATTCTTATAAAATAGTAGGCAGATGTAACCCAGAAAAGAAAATCAAAAGTGTTCATTGAAAAGATTGTGTTCATTCCTAAAAAAATTGGGGTGAGCATATATGCCAGCATCGAAATTATTATGGCGGCTCTCCCACCACCTAATCTTCTGGTAAAAATTCCCAGCATAAATAAAGTCATTGATGAAACAATTGCTGGAACAAGTCGTATGGCAAATAGCGTGTCACCAAACAGCCACTTCCATATCGAAAGAATATAAATTGATAGCGGCGGATGATCAACGTAACCGAGGTCAAGCCTATTTGTACAAGCTAGATAGTAAAGTTCATCACGGAAAATTCCGTAGGAGAAAAATCCTGTTGTGATTATGTGAATTGCTAAGTTAAGTAATGCTAATGCGATAATTAGTGCCGGTAGAGGTCGAGGTTCTGTTTTCATGATATCTAACCAAAATTCTTTTCAAAGTTAATGAAATCTAATAATTTGAAATCTCAACAAAAAGCTATGTTTTT
>JBGSOQ010000061.1:0-1979 GCA_041739035.1 Ignavibacteriaceae bacterium
TTATTATATTACTCTATCGAAGTAGAGTAAATTATAATGCCAACGCTTGTTTGCCCCTAAAGCGTGGGCATTTTTATTTTAAAGATTTACTTATAATAGATTAACAGCGTTTGACAAACTAACTTGAGTTAAATGACTGTATACTTTGGTTGTTTTAATATCTTGATGACCCAACAACTCTTTCACAACATAAAGCGAAACACCGCGTTGAACCAAGATTGAAGCGAAGCTGTGACGTAAAGTATGGAAGTGAATATCATCACCATATTGTACTTATTAAAAAAGTTGATAAGGATTTTAAGTATACTACTTTTTTGCCCCATATGTGTTCTACATCATTGCATAGTTAGCAATTATTTCCTATAATGAACTTAATATTTTACTATAAACCATCAAGGAGAGTTTTATGATTAGTGAAAAAGTGGTCAAAGAGTTTAAGGATAGTTTAATCGGGAAATTAATTAAACCTGGCGATGCTAATTACGATGAGGCTAGAAAAATCTGGAATGCAATGATAGACTGCAGACCTACCCTAATTGTTCAGGTAGCCGATTCTGTTGATGTTTTATCAGCAATTAGATTTGCTAGAGAGAACAATTTGGAAATAACCATTCGTGGTGCCGGGCATAATATAGCTGGAAATTCAATTTGTAATGATGGTCTTATGATTGATTTTTCGGCTATGAAAAAAGTCCGCGTTGATGCAGTAAAAAAAATAGCATTGGTTGAACCAGGAGCAACATTAAAAGATTTTGATGCTGAGGTACAGAAATATGGCTTAGCCACACCAGTAGGCATAAACTCGACCACTGGTATTGCTGGTCTTACTCTGGGTGGAGGATTTGGATGGCTAACACGCAAATACGGGTTTACAGTTGATAATTTATTATCTGCTGAAGTTATCACAGTAGATGGCAAGAAACTGAGAGCAAGCGAAAACGAAAATGACGATCTCTTCTGGGCAATAAGAGGTGGCGGCGGTAATTTCGGTGTTGTTACAGAATTTGAATTTAAACTGCATGCGGTTGGCCCAGAAATTTTAGCAGGATTGTTAGTATTTCCATTTAAGCAGGCAAAGAGTATCCTAGAACAGTACAGAGACTTTATTCCAACCACTCCTTCTGAATTTAACGTATGGGTTGTTATGCGTAAAGCACCCCCATTGCCATTTCTTCCCGAGGAAGTACACGGCAAAGAAGTATTAGTACTGGCTATGTGTGTTGCCGATGATTTTGACAAAGGAGAGAAACTAATAGAAAAAATACGTGGTTTCGGTGACCCGATTGGTGAACATATAGGTCGTATGCCATATGTTAACTGGCAGCAGGCTTTTGATCCGCTACTTACACCGGGTGCAAGGAACTACTGGAAGAGTCATAATTTTATAGAACTAAAAGATGGTGCTATGGATTTAATGATAGAATATTCGGGAAAACTCCCATCACCGCAATGTGAAATATTTATAGCTTACCTCGAAGGAAAATCTAATAATGTGCCCACGAATGCAATGGCTTACCCTAGCAGGGATCTAAAGTATATCTTAAATGTGCACGGGAGATGGGATGATGCAAGGCAGGATAAAGAGTGCATTAGCTGGGCTCGTGAATTTTTTAATGCAACTTCAAAATTTGCTTCATCCGGTGCTTATGTAAATTTTATGACTGAAGAGGAAAAAGAACGTGTCGCAAAAGCATACGGGCAAAATTACGAACGGCTTATTCAGATCAAAAAAAAGTACGATCCAAATAATTTATTGAAATATAATCAGAATATAAAACCATCATAACAAATATTAATTGTTTGATGAATAATTAAGGGGTTGAAATGAGCGTAATTTAAAATAGTTCTTTAGCTACAAGCGATAAAGTTGAACTTAATGGAAGTAATATTGTAAGTGGAATTTACTACTGTGGAATTCAAGCGGGGAGCTATATTGAGACTAAAAAGATGATTTTGTTAAAGTAAAATATAGGGCTCGG
>JBGSOQ010000094.1:0-9962 GCA_041739035.1 Ignavibacteriaceae bacterium
GCGTATTAAAATTTCATTCATTGCAATCACACTTTTTTTTCTGACTTTTGCTCAGAATGAAGTTTATTCTCAAACAACAAATGATGCACTAAGACTTGCTTATTCCGGTCTTGGCTCAAATGCTAGAGCATTAGGAATGGGAAACAGTTATCTTAGTTTAAGTGATGACGCATCTGCAGCATTTTTTAATCCTGCCGGTTTTGGCTTGATAAAAAAAATTGAATTCTCGGGCGGTTTATCATATTTAAGTTACAAAAACGATGTAGATTTTTTTAATGAAAAATCTAATTATTCCAACAGCAACACGAATTTAAATAGAATCAGCTTTGCATTTCCGTTACCAACTACAAGAGGAAGTTTAGTATTCGGTTTAACATATCATAACACTTCCGATCTGACCGGTGCTATGAAATTTGATGGGATAAACAATAATAATTCATGGATAAATTATTTTAGCTTAAAAAACAACAATGTACCGTACGATTTATTTTTAAGCTACCCGCTTCGAGATGCACAAGACAATTACATTAAAGATACGACATTAATAGGCAGTGGGTTAGCTCAAAGCGGCAATATTTTGAATTCGGGATCTGTAAACAATTGGACTTTCTCTGGTGCCATCGAAGTTTATAAAAATCTTTTTGTCGGATTGAATCTAAATGTGATAACAGGTAAGTTCGAATCAAACAATGATTATTATGAAGATGATATAAATAAAATATATCAAGCTGAAACAAGCCCGGGTGAACCGCAAACAAGGGATTTTCAGACGTTTTATTTGAACAGATTACTTAAATGGGATATCGAAGGTTGGAATGCAAAATTTGGTATGATCTATCAGCTTAATCAAAACGCAAGATTTGGATTGACAGTTCAATTCCCAAAAGAATTTAAGATTAAAGAAGATTTCATTGTTAATGCAAGAAGTGAGTTTGCAAATCAAACTTATTTTCTCAACCAGGATGATTTCAGCGATAAAGTTGAGTATGACATCAAAACTCCATTTGAATTAGGCGGCGGTTTTTCGTTAAACTTTAAAGGATTAATCGTATCTGCTGATGCTACTCTTATTGATTATTCGCAAATTGAATTCAATAATAATAAGGGTTTAAGTGAAGATTATGTTGCCGGGTTAAATAAAGATGTAAAAGAACTTTTAGGTGCCGTTGTAAATTATAACCTCGGTCTTGAATACACGTTCCCTGAACTTGGTTTAAGATTACGCGGCGGATTTTTTGTTAAGCCATCAGCATATAAGGAAGATGACCAAACATTTGATAAAAAATATTTTACCGGCGGTATTGGTTTTCTCGCCGAGGAAGCCGTTGGAATTGATGTTGGCTTTGCTCATGGCTGGTGGAAAGATTACGGAGATAATTACGGAACTAATCTTTCAAGAACCCAGCAGGATATTTCTACAAATAACTTAATTCTTACTGTTACATACAGATTTTAAGTTCCTACTTTCCTTTTGATTCTTTTCACGAAGCGCTATATCTTTTCTATAGCGCTTTTTTATTTTTATTGGAGATTTTATCAAAGGAATTATCTGCAGAGTTGAAAGTAAAGATTTATATGTTCTTTCATCCGAGAATCATGAAATGATTCGATGCGGATTGAAGGGCAAATTCAAAAAAGATTTTCAGCTGAAAAAGGATAAGCTCTATCACACCGATATTGCTATAGTTGGCGATGAAGTGCTGTTCGATGTAAACCAAGACGGAACAGGGATAATTCACACAATAAATCCAAGAAGAAATTACTTATCAAGGAAAGCGCCTAAAATTCGCGGTGCAAGTTATCGCGGGGAAAGACTTGAACAAATTGTTGCCGCAAACATTGATAACTTTTTTATAATTACTAGTGCTGCAGAACCGCCATTTAATAATAAAGTTGTCGATAGATTCATCGTCGCGGGCGAAAGTTCACATCTGAATGTAATAATCATATTTAACAAAATTGATCTTGATGAAAATAATTCAATAGATAGATGGGTAAATTTGTATAAAAGCATTGGGCACATAGTTCTGACAACCAGCACTGTCAGCGGCAAAGGTTTAGATGAACTTAGATTTTTATGCTCCGGCAAAATAAATATTTTCTGGGGACAATCAGGCGTAGGTAAGTCTTCCCTTCTCAATAAAATTTTCCCTGATCTTGATCTTGAAACGGGTTTGGTAAGCAGTTCAACTGATAAAGGACTTCATACAACTGTTACAAGTGTTCAGCTTAAAGTTGATAAAGATACTTTTGTGATTGACACACCTGGAATCAGAGAAATTGATCCCTTCGGAATTAGAAAGGAAGATTTGTGTCATTACTTTATTGAATTTGGGGAGTTCGCTGAAGATTGTAAGTTCAATACCTGCACACATCATCATGAACCTGATTGCATGGTAATTAAAGCCGTCGAGAATCAGCAGATTTCCTCAGAACGTTACGAAAGTTATTTACGAATACTTGATACGATAGAAGAGGATATAATCTTTTAGTAGTTTTACAATAGAAAGTTTTTATAATTAAATTCAAGCTATGACAAATAACTTAAACGAACTTATTAGCTCTTTTTCCAATTTTCTCTCCGAGAATAAAAACATTATCGGCAAACAAGAGTTTTCAAATTACTTAATTAGCTACAAGATTTCCGATTTAGATTTACTGCTAGAAAACAACCTTTCCGCAATTCTGCAGAATTATCCGAGGGCATTTTATTTAGAAAATGCACCCGATGACTTTTCTTTATTAGGCTTTGGAACTGCGTTGGAACTCTCAGAAAATGGATTAGGAAGGTTTTCATCAATCAATAAATCGTATCGAGCCCTGAAAAACAAGTTAGTACGTAATTGGGATGAAGATTCAAATAATTTCCCGCTAATTTGCGGAGGCATGAAGTTTACAGTTGAGCATTCAGAAGATGAATGGCAAGACTTTAAGGATTCGGATTGGTTTGTGCCGGAATTTATGCTTCTAAAAATCTCAGGCAAGCATCATCTTTTATATAATTTCGTTAACAGGAATACATCGGGTAAGCAGATTGATAAATTTTCGCAGCTGCTTGATAATTTATTGAACATTCAGAATAAAGTTGAAGAAAAGACAGCACGTATATTATCTACAAAAGGTGTTGCGCCTAAAGATAAAAAGAAATGGAAATCGCTTGTCTCGGATGCATTAGAAAAACTTACAGACCATGCAATTTCTAAAATAGTTTTATCTCGCAGAGTTGATTTAGTTTTATCTGAAGAACCAAACTGGGACGAAATTAGGAAATATTTTGCCGACTATTATTCAAGCTGTTCAATTTTTATTTATCATAATAATAATTCAACATTTTTCGGTGCGAGTCCGGAAAGATTAATAAAATTTCATGATAAAAAAGTTACAATCGATATCCTTGCAGGTTCTATTTCAAGAGGTAAAACCGCGGACGAGGACAAAGCACTTGAGAAAGAGATGATGTCCAATTCAAAACTAAATCACGAACATGATTTGGTTGTTCATCAAATAAAAAAAGCCATCTCAAAATACGTTTCGAAAATATATTCGGACAAAATTCCTTTTAAAAAATTGCAAAACATTCAGCATTTGCATACTGTACTTCACTCAGAACTAGTTGCAGACACAAACATGTTTGAGATTATTGAAGCAATATACCCTACAGGCGCAATTTGCGGTGAACCGCGAGATAAAGCTCTGAGCTTGATAAAAAAAATTGAAGATTATCAGCGCGGACTATATTCCGGTTTAATTGGCTATTTTAACCTTGCCGATGAAGGAGAATTTGTTGTTGGAATTCGTTCTGCTCTACTTCACGAAAATAAATTATTTGCTTATGCTGGATGCGGAATTGTTGAAGGATCAGATCCAGAAAAAGAATTTGAAGAAACGGAAATGAAGTTAAAAGTCATTTTATCCTTTTTTAATGAAAAAAATGAAAGTTAACAGAAATATACTCTGGACCGAAACATTCGTTGAAGAATTAGTAAATGCTGGTGTGGAACACGCTTGTATTTCACCGGGTTCTAGAAGCACGCCATTGACGTATGCATTTATAACAAATAAAAGAATAAAATCATTTTCAATAATTGATGAACGCAGCAGCGGATTTTTCGCACTCGGTTTGGCCAAATCTACGGGTAAACCCGTTATCCTCGTTTGTACATCAGGAACTGCAGCGGCGGAATTTTACCCGGCAATAATTGAAGCATATCAAAGTAAAGTTCCTCTAATTGTTTGTACTGCCGACCGTCCGCCGGAATTACAAAATGTTGGTGCGAATCAGACAATAAATCAAAACGACATCTACAAAAACCATATCTGCTGGTTTTCATATGCGGGTTTACCGCAGGCAAATAGAAAAAGATTAAATGATATAAAGAATATAGCTAAGCAAGCGCTGATTGAATGCTCAATTAAAAATGTTGGACCAGTTCATATTAACTTCCCGTTTAAAAAACCATTCGAACCGAATGCTTTTACCGATGAAATAGATCAAAAAGAATTACAAAGTGTACGAAAAGTAGCAAAATTTTCTTTAAATCTTCAGCCGAAAAAAAGCAGCTTTGACGAGAAAAAAAATAAGCTAATATCAAGTAAGATTAGCAGTTGCACCAAAGGAATTATAATTGTCGGATTAGATAATTATTCCAAAGGATTTTTTTCTGCTTGCCACCAGCTTTCAATAAAAACCGGATATCCAATTTTTGCTGATGCCTCCAGCAACATGCGCTTCATGGCAAGTCAAAATCAAAATATTCTAGTTAGTTATGAATCTTATCTTCGCTCCAAAAAATTCATAGCGGAACATGAACCGGATTTTATAATTCAGTTCGGGAGAAATTTTTCATCGAAAGCATTATCCAACTTTATTTCAGGTAGTTCTTGCGAAAAATTATTAGTCAATCAGTTCGGTGATTGGAAAAATCCAACCGATAAATCCACTTCAGTTTTGGATTGTGATCCCGAAATATTTTGCAGAAAAATTTGTACCTCGAGCGGTGTTAAGCCCAAAAACAATAAGAAACATGATTGGTTAAATGAATTTCTTACCTTAGATAAATCGGCTTCTCGTATTAAACAAAAATTAATTGATAATGCTGTTTTCCCCAGTGAAAGCAGAATCTTAAGCGAACTTCTTGCCAAAATACCGAAGAATTCTAATCTGATGATTTCCAATAGCTTGCCAATCAGAGATTTTGATTTATCGGCTCCATTGATGCAAGAAAAAATCAAAGTATTTCACAACCGCGGTGCAAGTGGAATCGATGGTATCATCTCAACTGCTTTGGGAATTGCTAAATCTTCAAAGAACAAAACTTTTTTGCTGACCGGAGATTTGGCATTTTTTTATGATATGAATAGTCTCCAAATTGCAAAAAAATATTCTATTCGGCTCAAGATTATACTTATAAATAACAACGGCGGAAGAATATTTGAAGTTCTGCCAATCTCAAGCTATAAAAAGATTTTTGAAGAATATTTTGCAACCCCTCATAATTTAGATTTTAAAAAATTTATTTGGGCTTATCAAGGAAATTATAATTTGGCGAAAAGCTGGAATGATTTTGGGAAATGGCTTCGACAAGATTCTTCAGCAAAAACTTTCTCAGTTCTTGAGATTAAAACAAACCCCAAGAAATCTCTGGCTTTAAGAAGAAAATATTTTGAAAAAGTTATTTCTCAATACGAATCTGAATTGAGAGATTGATTTTGATAATTTCGGCTTCAAACGTCAAAATAAATTTCGAATACTTCCCTTCCACCTCAAAAGATGCCACTTTCGTTTTTCTTTTACATGGATTTACAGGTTCGTCAAATGATTGGAATGAAATAATTCCCCAACTCAGCAAAAATTTTTCATACGTTGCAGTTGATTTGATAGGTCATGGCAAAAGTGATTCTCTCAGCGATGTGGATAATTATACGGCTTCAGCGTTGGTTGAACAGCTTGATGAAGTTTTCCATCACTTTACAAAAAACAAATTCTTCCTGGTTGGATATTCCATGGGAGGAAGAGCCGCTCTATCGTATGCTGTTAAATTCCCCGAAAAATTAGCGGGTTTGATTTTAGAAAGTACAAGTGCCGGTATTACTGATGAAAAGTTACGAGAAGAAAGAATACTCCATGATGAGCAGGTCATCGAAATATTAGAAAAAAAATCGCTTGAAGAATTTTTTAAGTTTTGGATGAGTCAAGATTTATTTGCTTCGCTCAAGAACTTACCAGAAGAGAAAGTGCGGCAAAGTCAAATATCAAAGGTCAAATGTCAGAAAATTGGATTAATAAACTCACTTAAAGGATTTGGTACGGGAGTAATGCCGCCGCTTCACAATAAGTTGAATTCTATCAAGTGTAAAATTTTACTTATTACTGGTGAACTAGATTCTAAATTCACTCAATTAAATTCTGAGCTTTCAAAATCATTTCCCTCTGCAAATCATGTGGTTGCAAAAAATGCGGGACATAATGTGCATTTGGAAAAGGCGGAGGAGTTTACAAAAATCACTCTTGAGTTTTTGAATCAATTCTAACTTTCCCCCTTTTTCTCTATTTTTACTAATAAACTTAATCCGCCTACAGCGGACAGGTCATAATCTTTATCATTATCTTAATCTAAGGTCCTATGCACAAGTTCAACTGGAAAAAAGCTGGCAAATACATCGACATCATCTACGAAAAGATGGATGGAATAGCAAAAATTACCATCAACCGACCGGAAGTAAGGAACGCATTCCGCCCCGAAACTGTTATTGAAATGTATGATGCTTTCAGTGATGCGCGTGAGGATCAAAAAATTGGAGTGATTTTACTTACTGGTAAAGGTCCCACTAAAGACGGCAAGTATGCTTTCTGTTCCGGCGGCGACCAGCGAATCCGCGGAGATAAAGGTTATGTCGATAAAACCGGTGTTCCAAGATTAAATGTTCTCGATCTTCAAAAGCTTATCCGCAGCATTCCAAAACCGGTTATCGCTTTGGTTGCCGGATATGCAATCGGCGGCGGACATGTGCTTCATGTTGTCTGCGATTTAACTATAGCTGCGGAAAATGCAATCTTTGGTCAAACCGGTCCAAAGGTCGGCAGCTTTGACGGCGGTTTTGGTTCAAGCTATCTCGCAAGAATTGTTGGACAAAAGAAAGCGCGGGAGATTTGGTATCTCTGCAAACAGTACAATGCACAAGAAGCGTCGGAAATGGGATTAGTTAATAAAGTTGTTCCTGTTGAAAAGTTAGAAGAAGAAGGAGTTGCATGGGCGAAGCAAATTCTTCAGCACAGCCCAATGGCAATTAGAGTTTTAAAATCTGCATTTAATGCTGAGCTTGATGGACAAGCAGGAATACAAGAGTTAGCAGGTAACGCAACTTTACTTTACTACATGAGTGAGGAAGCACAGGAAGGTAAGAAAGCGTATTTGGAAAAAAGAAAACCGAATTTTATGAAGTTTCCAAAACTTCCTTAGGATTGTCATCCCGAACTCATTTCAGGATCTCTGAAACGGCATTATAAACTTAATAGATGCTGAAACAAGTTCAGCATGACAATTCAACTTTTTATTTGAGAATGTAAAAAAAATAAATGTTTAACAAAAGTAGATTAGAATCATGGCTCATCGCAAGCAGACCAAGAACATTGCTCGCAGCATTTGTTCCCGTTATGGTTGGATCTGCTGTTGCATTCAATGAAGGTAAGCTGAATATAATATTTTCCTTAGCTGCATTGATTTGTTCTGTGTTAATTCAAATCGGGACGAACTTTACGAACGATCTATATGATTTTCTGAACGGTTCAGACACGGTAAAACGAAAAGGTCCAAGACGAGTACTCGCATCCGGATTGATTTCAGTTAATGAAATGAAAGCTGCAATCATAATAACTTTTCTAGCGGCTTTTCTACTTGGATTATATTTAGTTTACCATGGCGGAATTGTAATATTGATTATCGGAGTTGTCTCGATACTAGCTGGATTGGCTTATACCGCAGGCCCTTATCCGCTGGCTTATAATGCATTGGGAGATATTTTTGTTTTTATGTTTTTTGGAATCGTGGGAACCGTTGGAACATATTTTCTTCACACAAAAGAGCTTTCATTGATATCGTTTATATCTTCTATTCCTGTAGGAGCATTGGTAACAAATATTTTAGTAATAAATAACTATCGTGATGTAGATGAAGATAAAGTCACAGGCAAACGAACTCTTGCAGTTAAGTTTGGAAAAAATTTCACACGTTATCAATTTACATTCCTAATAGTGCTCTCTTTTCTTATTCCCTTAGTGCTGTTTACTTTTTTTAATGCAAGCATTTGGATTTTTCTACCCTACCTTACTTTACCAATTGCTTACAAAGTCATTTCCATGATTTACACTCTGGATGGCACACAATTAAATTCAACTCTCGAATTGACAGCAAGACTTTCTGCTATTTATGGATTGCTGTTCTCAGCCGGTATTATTTTATGAAAATTGCGCATTCATCCTGCTCATCTTACCAATTAAAATTCAAGCAGTCGTTTACAACTTCTAAGGGAAATATTTCAGAGCGGAAAGGATTTCTTATTAAGCTCGACAGTGCAAATGGAAAAAGCGGTTATGGTGATTGCTGTCCGCTCCCCGATTTTGGTTCTGAATCTTACGAGCAGGCAGAAGCTAAGATTAAAGATTTAGAACTAAAAATTAAAATAGATCTGAACGACATTGAAAAAAGTATTTTAATAACTCTTGAACCGTTAAACGAATTTCCGGCTCTTAGACATGGATTCGAACAAGCTCTGTTGAATTTAATTTCACGAGATCAGAATATTTCACTGAACGAAATTCTCAATTCATCTTCTAAAAAAACTTTGAATGTTAATGCTGCCATTGGTTTTCTATCGCATGAAGAAACAGCTGCACAAGCGAAAAAATTAGTTAACAAAGGATACAAAACTTTAAAAATAAAAGTTGGAAGAAAAGATTTTAAAGAGGATTACACATGCATAAAAGCTGTAAGAGAAAACATTGGGAAAGAAGTTAATTTACGAGTAGATGCGAATGGTAAATGGAATCTTCCTGAAGCTCTTTCAGCTCTCCGTCAATTAGAAAAATTGGGAATTGAATATGCTGAACAGCCGGTAAATAAAATAGACGATTACTTAGCGTTATCTCAAAAAACAAAAATTCCACTAGCTGCTGATGAATCAATCCGCTCACTAAAAGATGCATACGATTTTATTTCACGAAAAGCTGTCTCGGTATTAATACTAAAACCTATGATGCTGGGAGGAATAATTCCCACTTTAAAAAATATTCAGTTTGCTCAGGAGAATAAAATTAAAGTTGTAGTTACAACCTCACTCGATTCTGTAATTGGACGATCGTTCGCAGTTTTAACAGCATCTTTTGTTGAACAAGAAACTGCTCATGGTTTAGGAACTGCTGAATTATTCGAGAAAGATCTTTTCCCCGATCCGTATCCGGTGAAGAATGGTCAAATTCATTTATTATAGTGGTACTTCACTTTTTGATAACTCATGAAGACCCTATCTGATATCCTTAAAAAACTTAATCCTGCTTCACAAGTTAATGTCGAAAAGGAATTTATAATTTCTGACAAAGAAATAATTTCGTTTAAATCATTAAACTATAAGTCTATTTCACTTGCAAATAAATTAAAAGACAGCGGAATTAAGTCCGAAGAAAGAGTCCCAATCCTTATAGAAAACTCACCAAACTTTATCATATCGGTTTTAGCATTATGGATGACAGAGGCGATTCCCGTACCGATAAATCTGAAACTCTCGGCATCTGAAATTGAAGAACAGCTAAAGTTTTTAGAATGCCAATTTATTGTGATTGATGAATCCTTTAAGCACAAAATAAATTTGACTGATGTTCAACAAATAACACTTAGAGCTAGTGAGTTAAATGAAGCTTCTGAAAAAAGTGAAGTGAAATTTGGCTTCGATGCAAATAGAACTGCCGT
>JBGSOQ010000106.1:0-2992 GCA_041739035.1 Ignavibacteriaceae bacterium
AGAACTGATTTTACAGAGTCTAATAAGCCCATTTTAAATCCCTTCTTATTTTGTTGATGAAAGTTTAGTCAAAGATATATAAAAAATAATAAAATTTCAGATCGCCAATCTCATTCCGTTTTCAGCCAATAGCCACCCCATGTTAAAATTGTTATACGCAATGTTAAGCCGCTTTTTCTTTTTTAAATATTGAAACTAAAATTGATGTGCCGATTATGGTTACAATAATTATTAATGACCAGCTAATTGGAAACTTCCCGCCAAAAGCTTCATTAAGCCAAGCCATTTTCAATCCCACAAATACGAGCACAATTCCGAGCCCATACTTTAAGTAACGGAACTTGTGAATTATTCCGGCAAGCATAAAATACATTGCGCGCAAGCCAAGAATGGCAAAAACATTGGAAGTAAAAACAATTAATGGTTCATTTGTAATTGCAAAAATTGCCGGGACAGAATCAACAGCAAAAATTATATCTGATACTTCAATGAAAAGCAGCGCAACCATGAGCGGAGTGGCATATAGAACTCCTTCTTTACGGAGAAAAAATTTTTGTCCTTCAATAGTTGGTGTAACCGGAAAGAATTTTCTAAACAGTTTTATAACAGGATTCTTTTCTGGATCTATTGGTTTTTCGGGTGCAAAAATAATTTTTAATCCGGTTAGAATAAGGAACACACCAAAGAAGATCACAATCCATTGATACTGAAGCAGAATGGAACCCATCGCAATAAATATTATACGAAATATTAGTGCTCCGAGAATTCCAAAGAATAAAACTCTATGCTGATATTTTAGCGGTATCGCAAAAAAACTGAATACAACCACAAAAACGAAAATGTTATCTACTGCTAAAGTTTTCTCAACTATATACCCGGTTAAAAATTCCAGTCCAACTTGATTAGCTGCGGCATTGCCATCAAAACCAGGAATTGCAAGAAGCCGTGCATCGTTTTCAAACTTCCAGCCGGCATATTTAAAGAAAAGAAAATTGAAAATGAGCGCGAGAGAAATCCAAATAATACTCCAAGTTAATGATTCCTCAAAAGTTACTTCGTGTGCATCCCTATGAAATACACCTAAATCTAAAGCCAGCATCATTAAAACAAATGCTGTAAATCCGACATAGAATAACCAGTAATCAGCAAAAGGAAATAGAATAATATTTTCCATGGGTTAATTAGATTTATTTAAAAAATATAATGGTTAACAAATTTAATAAGCTAAGTTCAATAAATACCAAACGCTTTCAATTGGTTTTATTCACAATTTATTTGAATTAATTCAATCGGTAGTAATTTCATAGGTTTTTTAATTTAAGAAATAATAACCGGCATTAAGGATTGTAGCAAAGCTTACCCAGAGCAAATATGGAATGTTCAAATAAGCGGCGAATGGTTTAATTTTATAAAACAGATAAATCATCGCGGCGATGCTAATCCATAGAAGAATGATTTCTATAAGCGCAACTCCAATCAAATTGAAATAGAAGAATAGAAAACTCCACGCAAAGTTTAAGAGCATTTGGATTGAAAATATCTTGATAGCCAAGTCTCTCTCTTTGGATGCCTTCTCTTTCCAAATAAGAAAAAATGAAATTCCTAAAAGGATATATAGAGAAGTCCATACCGGACCGAATATCCAATTAGGCGGACTAAAAGAGGGTCTGTTTAATGATGTATACCAAGTTGGCACAGCTTGAGAAGTAAACATTCCTGCTACAGCGCCAACCGATAAGGGAAGCAACAAAGAAATTACCAGTTTTATAATATTTGATTTATTCATAATAGCTACTATTAATCTTTTTAAAGTGTATAGGATACCCCAACAGATAAATAATGGAATAAAGCAAAATTATAAACCTCATCATTATCTGCTCCTCCCTCAAGAATCCGATACCCGGCTTTAATCCCAAGCTGATTGGATAATTTATATGATGCGGCAAAAAGAACATCGATTGCTCTTCCCTGTTTAGCTGCGAGAGCATCACCTTCTAAGAGAAAGCCAAGCTTTTCGTATGAATGCCAGAATAATCTGAAATTAATAATTGGAACAAAACCAACATTGGATTTCTCAGCAGATATTCCCTGAGACGATAAAGCAATTCTTGCATCTCTAATTTTAGCCGTAAATCCTAAACCAAATTCAAGGTTTGGATTTTGTACAAAATCGTAACGGTACGTTAATCTGTAGGAATTAAATTTATATGAACCGCTTAAATCTTCATTTGCGGGAAATACCTTCCCGGCAAAGTTAACATCTTTATTTATTCGTCCTTCAGATTTAATGGTTAATGGAGCAAATAATAAAGATAAAGTATGGGCAGAGCTAAAAGTGTAATTAAGTCTTATCCTATAAAAAATACTGGAACTTGGCGTCAGATCATCTTTAAAGGAGATAAGTGTGCCTTGATCACCAGTAATGCGCACATCATTATAACCGGTGCTGACAAGGCCAGTTTCAACATCCAAAATTACCTGCGCATTTATCGATGCTGTTAGAAAACAGCTCATCAATAAAATTAGTACGGCAGTATGTGAAATTTTCTTTTTCATTTTTTATAAATCCTCTTTAGTTTTCCATATAATTTTTAATAGAAGCATACAATTTTTTCTTGAGTATAGTATAAAATATGATATATCAATTTACTCTTTTCGTCAGTTTTTCTTCCATCTTCGTTATTTGTTCTTTCAGCTGCCTAATATCTTTTCTTAATTCATCCTTCTCATCTTGAATGATATCCTCTATTTTCTCAATTCCTTCCTTGCTGGTTTTTTGCTGAACTTCGCTCATTGTATTTACTACAATTGCAATAAAAATGTTAAGTGTTGTGTATGACGCAAGCAGAATAAATATAACGAAGTATATGTTGGACAGAGGAAATTCTTTCATAATTTCTCTGGATATTTCCGCCCAGCCCTCAAGTGTCATTATTTGGAATAATGAAAACATTGAAGCCCCAAGATTACCGAACCATTCCGGATATGCTGC
>JBGSOQ010000008.1:0-21794 GCA_041739035.1 Ignavibacteriaceae bacterium
TCTCCGCCAATTTAACAAAACAAAAAAAATAGAAATCGTATGGAAAGATTATTCAGAATTGATGATTTTGATATCAAACTCGATACCGAAGTAATTGGTCGAAACTTTATTTATTGTGAGGAAATTGATTCAACTAATTCCTACCTGTTAAGTCCTGATGCGGAAAAACTCCCGTATGGTACCGTGTTGTTAGCAGAACATCAGTCGAAAGGTCGAGGACGGAAAGATAGAGAGTGGCAAAGCCAGAAAGGTCAAAATTTAACTTTCTCAATTCTCCTGAATAATGTAAAGCATCTACCTAAAGATTTGCATATTCTTTTGTTTACATCTGCATTGTCCATTGCTCATTGTCTCGAGTATCACTATCAAATTAAAGCTAATTTAAAATGGCCAAATGATGTTCTAATTGACTCGAAGAAAACTGCCGGAATTCTGTTAGAATCGGTTTTCGAGGGTTCAAAAGTTAAAAAGTTAGTCATTGGATTTGGAATTAATGTTAATCAGACTGTCTTCCCCACAAAATATATTTATCCTCCAACATCAATAAAAAATGAAATTAGAAAAAATATTAAACGTGAGATCTTACTTGCTGAACTGCTCAATTCTTTTGAGGAAATACTTCAAAAAACTTTACATGATAAAAATAGCATTTTGAATGATTGGAGAACCAGATGTGAAATGATTGGAAAACGAATTACGATCATTGAAGGTGAAAAAGTTAGAGATGGAATTTTTGAAAACATAGATGATAATGGGTTTCTGCTCTTAACTGTAAAGGGTAAAACGGAAACAATTCATATTGGCGATGTGAGTGGAAGATAATAATATTAGCTTAAGATGTCGGAATTTCAATTTTAGAAACGGCAATTTTTAGAACTACAAAATTGTTTTTCCACTCGTCTTTAGCCGGTCAGAAATGCTTTGCATTTAATTAGATTTAGAAACTATTTTTATGGGTGCCTCAGCCGAACAGTGTTAAAAGATTGGATATTGTCCCCTTCATGTCTTTTCTCTGGACTATGACATCAATGAAACCGTGTTCAAGAAGAAATTCAGATTTCTGAAATCCTTCAGGTAAGTCTTTCCCAATTGTCTGGCGAATAACTCTTGGTCCTGCAAATCCGATAAGTGCTTGTGGTTCAGCAATATTTATATCGCCAAGCATGGCATAACTTGCTGTAGTACCACCTGTCGTAGGATCTGTAACAATTGAGATGTAAGGAATTTTTGCATCCGCCAAACGCGCTAAACGTGTGCTGGTTTTTGCCATTTGCATCAATGAAAATGCACCTTCCATCATTCTTGCACCGCCGCTCGCAGAAATAATTATCAATGGAATTCTATTCTTAAATGATACATCAGCAAGCCTAGCAATTTTTTCACCAACAACCGATCCCATGCTGCCACCAATGAACTTAAAATCCATGCAACCGAATGCTACACCTTGCTCATTGATTTTGCCGGTACCCGTTCTAATTGCGTCATGCAAGCCAAGTTTTTTTATTGTATCGGTTATACGGCTGGAGTATTTCTTCGTATCAACAAACTCAAGTGGATCAGCAGAGCGCATCTTTTTATCAATCTCTTTAAATGAACCCTCATCTAAAATTATCTTTATGTACTCTTCGCTTCCAATTCTAAAATGGAAATTACATTTTTGACATGTCCATAAATTTCCATCCAACTGCTTCTTATGAATAATTTCATTACAGCTGGGGCATTTTTCCCACAAACCATCCGGTAATTCCTTTTTTAAGGTATTTGGAGAAATATTCTCCTTAGATCTTTTAAACCAAGTCATTAATTTCTCGTTCTGTTTACATCAGCGTAAATGGTAATTACCGTATTAGGTACTTCGGGATCATTAGATGAAATTGTTATAGTACGGCTCATTTTGCCTTGTCTATTTTTAGTATCGAGATCGATCTTTATTGTTCCGCTTTTACCAGGAGCGATTTGTTTGTTGCTGACTAATGCAGCCGTACAACCGCATGATGTCTTTATGTCGGAGATATCTAATGTAGCTTTCCCTTTGTTTACAAATTCAAAGGTGTGGCTAACGACAGCACCCTCTCTCACAGTACCAAAATCATACTGAGTTTCAGGGAAATAAATCTTTGGTAAATTACTTGTTATAGTTGAAGATTCTGAAGATACCACATTCCCGGTAAATTTTAGTCGAATTTCATTATTAGCCGGATCATTAGTATTTACATATACAAATTTAGTTTGCATACCTGATCTGCCGCTTGAATTAAAAGTAACTTTAATATCTGTTGATTCGCCAGGGTTCAGCTCGGATTTATCAGGATTTGCGGCTGTACAACCGCATGATGCTCGAACACTTGTTATTTTTAATAAATCACCACCGGTATTAGTTATTGTAAAATTATGATTTACAATCTTTCCTTCCTGAATATCCTTAAAATCATATTCAGTTTGCTTCATCGAAGCTTTAGGTGCAATAAGTTGAGCAAAAGAAAAAGAAACTATTACCAGATAAAATACTAGAACCTTTTTAATCATATTGTTTTATCCTTCACAATAAAATTCTTTAAATAATTTGGTTCAAGAAAATCAAAATCATAACTAAGCTTTGAATTACCAATGACTTTAGCCCATTTTGCAACATATTCTGCTTTGGGATAAGTGAGGTTCAACATTCTCTCAGTAGGAATGTGTTTTAGATTTGCATTACCAAAGATTAAACAGTCATCACTAATTTGAATATCGTCTACTTTTCTTAGGACTTGCAAATCCTGTACAAATATATAATTATTAGATTTAACTTGAAACTTTGCGAAATAAATCTCTTCGGAATTGACATTATTAGCAATAATGAGCTCTGTTCCATCATTTAAAGAATTTGAGAGCTGAAATGCAAGTGCTTCAAATGTTGGAACCGCAATAATTGGAAGTGATGCTCCAAATGCTATCCCTTTTGCAGCTGACATTCCAATTCGCAAACCGGTAAATGAACCCGGACCCGAGGACACGGCAATTGCCCCGAAATCCTTAATCGTTATACCCGAGGTTATAATAACCGAATCAATAATTTCATAAATTTTTTCAGCATGCAAATTTTTAAAGTTAACATTCATCTCAAAGAATTTATTATCATCGATATGCACACAAGCAGAGCAACAGCTTTGCGATGTTTCAATAGCTAAAATTGTCTCTTTCTCAATCATATTTTATAATTTTTATTTCTCTGTTATTATCTAGATTCAATTTAAATTTTATTTCTATCCTTTTTGCAGGCAGAGCCCGGGGGAACAAATTTCCCCATTCAATAAATATTATTGAGTTCTTATCATTCAAGTAGTCATCAAATCCTATATCAAGAAGCTCCTTAATGCTTTTTAGTCTATAAAAATCTATGTGATAAAATTTAAATGAATTTCTATACTCGTTAACAATTGCAAATGAAGGACTATTAACCCATGTGATTCCAAAATTTGCCAGCGTCTTTTTTACGAAGAAAGTCTTTCCTGCCCCAAGTTCTCCTATCAAAACTACTACCTCTCCGCCTTTTAAAGATTTTGAGAATAGTGCTGCAATTTCTTCTGTTTCCCTTTCGAAAGATATGATTTTTTGAAAAGGAAAATTCATTTTATTTTGGTTCCATCGTTATTACCGGAAGCAGCATTTCATCGAGAGATATTCCACCATGCTGAAACGTATCTTTGTAATATGTGAGATACTTGTGATAGTCAGTTGGGTAAACAAAATAATAATCTTCCTTAGCAATGATATAATTAATTGTAACACCTCGTTTAGGAAGTTTATAGTCGATTGCATTTTTTATGTAAACTGCATGTTTATCATCCACCTTTAAATTTCTGCCGTACTTAAACCGTAAGTTGGATGATGCTTCTTTGTCACCCAGTACTTTAGCACCGCGTAGAGCTCTGACGCTTCCATGATCTGTTGTAATTATGATTCGCGAATTTTTTAATGAGGAAATCGATTTTAGTGTAGATAACAGAGACGAATGTGTGAACCAGCTGTTAGTTAATGAACGGTAAGCAGATTCATCAGGCGCAATTTCTTTTAGAATGTCCGAGTCTGATCTTCCATGAGCAATCATATCAAGGAAATTAACAACAACCGCTGTTAGATGAGTTTTTTGATAAGATAATATATTCTGTTCGAAATTTCTTCCGACTTCTGGGCCAATTATTTTAATATACTTCAAATCGCTTTTAAGTTTGATTTTTTTTCTATCAAGAAACAGCTGCAATAATTCTTTTTCATATTTGTTCATGCTGTTTTCATCGTCATCACCAGACTGCCACAATTGAGGGTAGTATTTTTCAATTTCTGATGGATACAACCCGCCGAATAGTGAGTTACGAGCATAAGGTGTAGATGTCGGTAAAATTGAATAATAATAACTTTTATCAATTTTGAAATAATCAGTTAGATGCTTTTCCATAACGAGCCACTGGTCTAATCGTAAACAATCTAAAACAAAGAAAAAAACATTTTCGTGATTTTTGATTTGATCCACTAAATATTTATTTAAAATATCTACTGTTAATGTTGGTTTATCATTATCCGAAGTTGAATTTATCCAATTACGATAGTTATTCTCAACAAATTTTGAAAATTCTTTATTTGCTTCCCGTTTTTGATCAACAAATGTTTGCCTCAGTCCCATTCCCGAATGTACATCAAGTTCAAGATCCCAATTAACAAGCTTAAGATAAATTTCAATCCATTCATCTGAATCCATGTTTTGCAGCATCGCTTGTGAAATTTGGTTAAAATCGTGAAGATAGTCCTTTGCCGCATATTCACCTGTAATTTTTTTTGCTTCAAGAATTTTCTTGCACACTAATAAAACTTGACTTGGATTAACAGGCTTAGTGAGGTAGTCAGAAATTTTAAAACCGATTGCTTCGTTCATCAGACTTTCTTCTTCATTTTTTGTAACCATAACAACCGGAATGTTTGCATTGTAATCTTTAATTTGCGCGAGGGTTTCCAATCCACCCATTCCTGCCATCATCTCATCAAGAAAAATTAAATCGTATTCTTTCTCTTTAACAGATGAGACTGCATCTTCACCATTTGTTACCGTGTCAACAGTAAATCCTTTTTCCGATAAAAAAATTATATGTGAACGTAAAAGTTCAATTTCATCATCAACCCACAATATTCTATTCTGTTTTGCCATTTAATTCTTTTCATTATTTGTAAAAAATTCTTGTCTAAAAATATCATTAAACACCTAATATTACCTTTGCATCTATTTATTGAATTGAAATATGAACATCTAAACCGGCCTCATTTGTTGTTGTCGGAGGAATTCTCGCCGCTCCTTCAGGTTCAACAGAAGATCTGCGATAAAAAATAGACAAAGTCACTTTTGAACTGATTGTATATTTAATTCTAGGTTCTAATGTAGTTCTGATGGTTCCGTCCCTTGGCGTTCCATCTTCAATAAAGTCAGTCATGTCAAAAATCACAGTAGAGTTTTTGGTGCTGTTATACGAAAAGCTGAACTCAATATCATTCTTCAACGATATTCCAAAAAGAGGAAGTTCAAAACCGCTTTTCGAATAGCCAGCGGTAATACCTATATCGCGAGAAAAGGTTTCCGTAATGTTTCTGGTTGAGCTACCTAAATCGAAGCTTGTTCTAGTGGAATATTTGACACTGCTAGTCAAATTTCCGCCCCAGAGATCGGCAAATGTGAAGTTCAAGCCTGCCAATGGAGAAAAGGCATAATCTATTCTCTGCGTTAGAATTTCTTTATTTCCAT
Organism: Ignavibacteriaceae bacterium; assembly: GCA_041739035.1. Lineage (GTDB taxonomy): Bacteria > Bacteroidota > Ignavibacteria > Ignavibacteriales > Ignavibacteriaceae > XYD12-FULL-36-8. The sequence goes on from JBGSOQ010000008.1 coordinate 5,771, forward strand.
CCGGTGTTAATTTCCATCCTTCAGTATATCCGGATTTATATTCATGTGTTAAGCTGACTCTTTTTGCAAAAGATTTGAACATGAAAAATGATTCCAAACCATCCCAAGAAATTCTCCAATTTGGGCGAGGAACATATTTAACAAAATCATTTAAGAAACTAAGCTTTGAAAATATCGGAAAACTTTCAAACCCTTCAACAAAAGCTGCCGATAAACTTTCTCTAGGATTAGGTGAATCGGGATCGTACAGTTCGTTGACGCGTTTTATGCTGCTGTTAAATACACTTAAAAATAATGACGGCGGAAATGATAAAAACGATCTATCAATAGTGCCTGATGATGTAATATTAGTTACGGTGGTTCTACCCGTCGCATCGGAGCGCAGGTTAGTACTTTTATTAATTGACCACCCGACTTTCCAGTTTAAATCAATCTTTGCGCCTTCCCATAAAGGTCGTGATGTCTTGAAATCAAAATTATTTTTTTGCGAAAAAACATCCTGAAGGTTACCATCAGCAGCGCGCGGCCCAACGTCATCACTTAGCCCAAACATGAAAGCCCGCGAAGGACCATTGTTAGCATTAAATGTAATTCCCCAGAAGTTATAAAAACCTGTTCCTTTTCCGGCAATTCCCGTTTTAGATACGTTGTTATCGCTTGAAAAACTAAAATTGATTGTTTCATAATCGAATAAGACAACTTTAACAAATGATTTTAAGAATTTAAGTGCATTAGTAAGAATCGACTTTTTTGGTGTACCATCCAGCAGTGTATCTGCTACCATGGATGAATCAGTTAGAACTAATTGAAGTGAATCCGAAATGATTTTACTAGAATCGCTAACTAATAAATTATTTTTTAAATCTTCTTCTACAGTTCTCTCCCGTCCTCTTGTTCGAGTCTGTGTCGTTGTCGTCGTTGGTGGCGGGGTGACTTTCTCTTCAGGAACCTCTTGAAAAAGCGGCTGCATGAGAGATTTTAGCTTTAATGTTAGGGTTGCATTCACTTTGCTTGAGAATCCGGCTCCTCTTCCTAAAACTTCCTGCCTAAAGTCACTGTTCCATTGGTAACTGGCAGAGTAACCCGTGCTTACTGTGAAGAATTTATTGATATCCCACAATGAAGGCAATCTTGGAGATGTTCTAAAATCTACCGATTGCTGATACTGAAAATCTTTCCCAAAAAATTTACCGGAAAATATATCGCCCCAAATTTGGCTCTCTGATCTTTGTCTGCCGTATTGATCTGTCTCTAAAAACGCCAAAGAGGAACTAACATTGACGTTATAACTGGAACTTAGATTTAGTAAACCTCCCTCAGTCACCTTCCAAGCAAGGTTAAAACCCCTTGAAGTTGTAAAATCACGAGAAATGATTTCTTGAGAATTAATATTGTTTTGCTGACGCGAGACATTCACATTTCTATTTCTCTTTGCCGTGAAATTAAAGGAAAGTGTTTGCGGAGTAAAGTAAATTTTAGCATTTCTATAATCCACAAGAAGTGATAGTATTGAACCGATTACCGGAATGTTTGCCGGGTAAATAAAATAATCCGGACTAAGACTTAAACCATAGCTCAAATTATAATTCCATATCCAGCTTTTATTACTTAATACAGTTGGGCTTCTGCTAAATGTTTTATTGTAATTGAAACCCATGGTGATTGAATTAAAAGAATCTCGAATAAACCAAAGTTGAGTTGGAATCTTAAGTTTAATATTGGAAAGAGACCATGAATCCGACACGTTTACAGTTTGTGATTCCGAAATTAATTGCTCAGGTGTTTTAGTTAATGTTTTCGACGAATCATTTATGATATCTCTAAGCTGCTGAGCGGCTTGATCAACTTTCACATCAGTTCCCGGAAGATAAAGCGGTTTACCAATTGATTCCGAGTGCGAATAATTTAATCTCAAATTACTCTCAGGTAAGTTTATTGGAAGCAACTTTAACACATCTAGGTCTGCAGATGCAGCCCAATTCCTCGACTCAACACGCGAGCCGAATCTGTCAGCAAGCCGATGGAAATAAGGATCAGTCCTGCTCATATTAAAATTAACTGATAAAATATCTGCCATTCGGAGTGAAGCAGACATACTATAAGCCCACCCTGGCGTGTCTTCCGCACCAATTACGCGGAGTTCGTTTACCCAGACTTCTCCTGACAGGTTACCTATTGAATTAGGATTATTGGTGTTGAAAATTCCTACAGTTAAAAATTTCACTTGAGTTAATGTTGGCGTGCCTTTAACTAAATAGAAATGACCAGTTAAACCTGGAAGAGGAACTTTTATGGTCTGATTTGCAGAATCTCTTGCTTGTTTAATTGAAGTTAACTGAGCAAAAATGATTTTGATCTCATTCCAGCCGGGCCTAACAGGCTGCCGATATTCATAATAATTATTTGAATCGGTGCCAAACCTGAAGTACACTTCTGAATTATAATCTTCATCAAGTGAAGAAACCGAATTTGGTCCATAATTATTATCGCCATGAATAAATAATTTCATCTCTTTATAATTGAAAACATCAAGAGGACGATATAAGTACCTTACTGCTTCTCTAGATTCTCCATCAGGAAGATTTTGAATAATAAGATTTAAAGATTGTTCATTTCGAAATACCTCTTCATCCGGTTTAGTTCGGTCGCGTTCCTGGTTAACACCTGTAGGGATTTCGTAATTTGGATTATCTTCATAACTAATAACCGATACTGATAAAATAGTATCCTGAGGCAATACTTTTTGCCACTGGCTTCCAACAAGATTAAACTCTGCAAAACGAAGATGGACCATTTGATCGACACCGATAATAAAAAATCTAATCGCCTCCACAGTTGTAAAGCTGGGTTCCCCAACTTTTGTTAGAGTATCTTTTAATGGAATTCTATATAAATACCAGCCATCGTTATCACCGCCGCCGGAAATAAATTTATTAGTTTGCGCGCTTGTATCAAGTGGAATTTCATAGCGGAAAAAGCTATTAATTAAATTGATATTACCATTTCTATTCAAATCTTCTGTGTCCGGAAGTCGTCCGATATCGCTTAAAATTGCATTACCCTGAGTACCATTAATGTTATAATAATCAAAAATTGATGTTACAGACCCCGATGCCGTAAACGAAAAATTGTCACCGCTAGGGTCTGAAGCGGTGCTGACTTTTTCTGCTCTTTCTTGAGCATCGGTTAACCCATCAATTCCAGTGTCCTCTTTTCCATCAACATCAATAGCATCATTTCCGTCAATGTCTTCCGTATCAAGCTTTCTGTTTGGGATAACATCTTCGCTTATTCTTCCAATATCTATGTATGCTTTTGAATTGATTGGAGCATTTTCAATTTTCAACCAGAATTCTATGAACTCAACATTCTCTTCTACAAGGTTACTTGCAGTTGAAGAAAGTAATTTCATAATTCCGCCCCAGTTTTTGTTTCGATCCTGCAAAGTTGGCGTGTAATTATATGTTCCAAGTGTATCTGGCAGAAAGACGTAGTCCATAACTGTAACATTATCATCCTGTTTTGAAACGCGTTTACGTGACCCCCAAATATCTTGTACTCTTACATTTGAAGGCGTAGCGGTAAACCAAAAACTTTTTGCTTTGTAATCCATCAACGCTTGATCGGTAAGAAAAGGGTGAGTCGGAAGCCGCTCAGGCGGGCTGAGATCTTTCCATGCTGTGTACGAAACTCCAACAGGAATTATTCTTTTTGCACCTTCAAAGTCATCGATGTAAGCTATGCTGCTTCCCTGATCTGAAGAAATTGTACTTTTCTTTGTGTTAGGATCGGGATTCATATAAGCAACCTCTCCTTGAAGTGTAAAGCTTGACATTTGTTTTGTCGAGATTACTTTATCTAAAAGTTTTGTTAGGAACGGAAGGTCGCCGCTTGTACTAAAATCAACTCCGTAAATTGTGTTACTTAATGGTTCTTCACCAATTCTTACTTTATCACTAAGTGTCTGCTGATTAAGATTCAAGATCGAGAACCCTAATTTGGTTTTCTGTGAGATATCAAATATTCCTCTCGCTCCCAATAGTGTTTTTGAGGCAAGTTGAAAAAGGTCATTCTGTTCATAGGTTATTTTAAGATCAGCACCAGGTACGAGAGCAGCATCATTTCTTATTGTTAGCTGCCCTATATTATAGTCAACAATGTAATCAACTCCCGGAGTTAATTCTCTACCGCTTAATCTTACCCTAACGGAATTTTCAACAACATTAAAACCTAGTTGATAAACTGAACTTGCTTCTCCGGAATATTTACCTGTCAGAATCCACTTATCCTTAACTTTTTGCTGCTGAGCAAAAGTTTTTGTTAAATCATAAACAGCCTGAAACTTTAATGAATCGCTATTCTGTAAATCTGTAGGAATATTTGAGCCAAATGGTTCAAGAACCGGAAAGATTATTTCACCTGTTTGAGGAATTATTGTAAGATTTGTACGCCAATCAAATATATTGTCCGGATTCGCCTGATCGGCAGCATCATAATTATCAAAGCCGAAAGCGTTAAGTAATCTAACATTTCCTTGTGTACCGGGCAGTTCCACTACAGGATCTTGCCCTGATAATTCGTACTTTACCTGAAATTCAAATCCCTCTTTTTTAATATTTCTACCGCCGACCGGATAAATATTTTTGAGCTGCAATTTCCAGGCTTGAGCAAAATTTCCGCCAGGCTGAAGATTTGCAGGTTTGACTAACTTCAAAATTAACCTTTGAGAATCGGTAGCTGCTGTAGTTATAAACTCACCATAAAAACCGTCGTCTTGTGCTCCTTGTGAATTTTCGACTCGATAAGCAACGGCAATTATATCATCATTATTTATTTGCGTATTGAACGTTAGAAATCCGGTATATTCATTTAGATTATAATCATCTCCTTTTGTAAGCAATCGAAACCTGCCTGACTCACTTGTTCCAGGAACAGGTAAAATATCTTCACGAAGGGTTTCAGGGTATTTAACTCCAACAAGCCGTGAGGGTAAATCGATAAATGCATTAGCCAGGCGTTCTTTTGCGGGGTCTTTTCCAATTGTTTGAATTGATTTCCATACTTCAATATCCTTAATCAAATAACGTGAATCAATCTCAGGGGTTGCTTTTGAATAATATCTTTGAAATAAATTTAATTCCGGATTTTGGCTTGCGTACAGAGTATCAACAAAGTAATGGTTAGTTGAATAGTCATATCCTCTTTTCTCAAAGGTTTGAGATGTAGTACCGCCTGAAACGGAAACTTCTTTAACTTCACCTTTTTTCTGGCTCGCGATAGTTGTAAGCGATAACGGCCCAACTTTAAAGTTTGCTTTAACTCCAAAGAGAGCTTCGCTTCCACCTACTAACGGAGAGGTCTGTAAAGACACATTTCCAGCTTCAACACTTTGAACAATTTCATCCTCATAGCCTGTATATTTTATTTTTAGCTGGTTTTCATATTCAAAAGTTCTTTCCGTGTTCCAATCAGCCACAATGTTTAACTTATCTCCGATTGTTCCGCTGACATTTATTTGAACTTGCTGCTTGAAGTCAGGTTCATTTCTCGTATTGCCTAGACGTGAAGCTGTTACGCCTTCAGTTGTTTCATTTCGCCAGGCTCCATGAATATCAACCGCCCCGCCAATTCTCAAACTAATTTTCGGTTCACCAAAAATGCTCAAAACGCCAACACTCGGAAGAGGTATCTCGAGATTAGTTATGTCTTTGATCAGTTCGCCTAATTCTTTCTTAGTTTCCTTTAATTCATAAGCATAGCCGAGGCTTTCCCAAATTTCACGCTCACGTAATCCGAGCCTCATTTGAATGTAATCATCGATTGTCATCCGCAAAATAATTTTGGTTTTCTGGCCGGCAATTTTTTCAACCACTTCAACAAATTGGCCAGTTGAATCAATTTGAATTGAACGGGACACAAACCTTTGGTCGGGCTGTGCAAAGAACTTAGACTGCTTTTTCCTTTTCAGCTCAACATAAGGTTTATCTTCTCTAGAGTATTTGAAATATTTCATCCGCGCAGTAGAATCGAGAGCGGCTGAATCCACCTTTACTGTATCAACTAATGATAAAAGAGAATCGGGTTTTACTTTACTCGTATCGGATAATAATAATTTATCTTCGATTGTTTCCTTAGAATTATCTTTAAGTGTATCATCTAGTCTTTGCGGAAGCGTTTCTTTTGTGTTGCTTGAGTCGTTAGGCGGAGAAAGAAAATCTAAAGCATTATTGCCAGCGGAAATATCGGAAAAATTATCAACAGACTTTAATTGCTTGGAAGATAAACTGTTTTTATGAGAAGTTTGTAATTGAAGAAGTGCATCAATCCAGAGTTCTTTATTGACCTGGGAATGATATTGGGAGAAAAATCCAAAATTTGTTGCGACATAAAATATAAATACCGATGCCGCAAGAATTTGGAGAAATTCTCTAAATAGATTTATTTTTTTACGTCTGATGATAATCCTAATTACGAAAAATGAAACAATTCAAACTGTAAAAAATACTATAAGAATCCTCCAAATGTTAATTATTTCGCCGAAAAATTATGTAAATAAAGCTTTAATATCAAGAATAATCTTAAACCAATATTTACACTAAAAACTTAGGACTTTACAGGAAGTCAAGTAAGGTAATTTTTTGCGACTGTGTTCCTAAATAGATATGCCAGATTTCACGTTCCCAATCCGAATCTAAAATTTGGCAGATCTACCGATGAAAATTCAGTAAATTTTATAATGAATTATTTGTGCTGCAGAAAATTTTATTTTAGCTATTGACTTTAGTCGGTTCTCACAAACTATACAAAAAAAAACTACCTCAATAGAACCATCTTTTTTATTTGACTTTGACTTCCTGCTCTCAGCGCGTAAAAATAAACTCCGGATGCCATTCTGTATCGCTCAGTATTGAAAGCTACAGAATAAGTTCCGGGATTCATTTCTTCATTTACGAGTGTAGCAATTTCTCTGCCGAGAATATCGAAAACTTTTAGAGTTACCAAGCCTACATCATTTCTTCCCTTTACTAAAGGAGAGTATGAAAGAAGGTTTTGAATAGCAAACTTAATAGTTGTAGTTGGATTAAAGGGATTCGGATAATTCTGAAATAATTCAAACTTCTGCGGTAAAAAATTTTCATTTTTAACATCTGAAATTATATAAGCTTTGTTAGTGGTAAAGTAGAATGTATCTGCCGGAGTGATTGGCCTCTTTGTTAAGACGAAATTTGTATCACCGATATTCGGCATGATAACATTTCCTCCCGGAAGAGTCGTGTTTATCTGAGCATGTGTGTTAAATGGATTTACTTGATAAGGCGGCGGAGTAATAAACACAATTTCTTCTTGTGTATCCCACTTAAAATTTTTTGTTGCGGCAAGTTCCTTAACGAGAATTGTGATTTTCGAATTATCCTTCAAATTTCTGGCTAAAAAAGGAACTATGACATTTTTCTGTCCGGTTGTTGATAAAGCAGTGTCAAGTGGCGCAGAGTAATGGCCTGTTGGCAATGTATCGGTAGAACCCCAAATGAAGGCGATGTCAATTGGGGCAAGAAGCTTTTGTCCCGATGCTGGCGGCACATAGGAAAAACTCAAATTGCTTCCCGAATTATTTACAAAATACACGCTGGCATTAAGTTCCAATTTAAATTGAGGTAAAAACTCGACGGCAATTCCGTCAAATGTTGGAGTCAGATAAAAAGTATTTACTCCTTTATTGATTGGAAAATTTTGAACTTTAATTTCAGAATTGTTCTCATCTTCAATTTTAGCATAAACAGTGTCGGATGAACCCGGAACATGGAATGAAACAAGATAAGTATGTCCCGTTAATGCAGTAGAATCAATTACTTGAGCAATTAATCGTGCCGTTGTTGTACCATTTGGATGAGAATAAAACGTTGGGTCAATGACTCCTTGAGACTTATCAGGTTTAATTTGCTTCGCAACTATATCATAATCAGTCCCGAATTGGTTCCAGCTTGACCAAACAGCTAATAGTTCATCATCATCGGTCACGACAAAATCCGGTTCCCACTGGAATGATTCCGAATAATTATTAACAATGGTTTCAAATGTGTAAGTCTGATTGTTCTCATCAATAAATACAGCTATAACTCCTTCTCTACTGCCATCCTGCTTCCAGCTTGACCAGGCTACTGCTGCATTTTTGCCAGCCAATTTTTTAATTTTCGGAAGCCATTGATATTGTGCCGTAGTTTTATTAATCCGATCTTCATTCCCAATTTTTTGGCCTAATGAATTAAATCTTTGAACATAAATTCCACCATCATCCCCATCTTGCTCCCAGCTGCACCAGGCAACTATGAAAGAGTCATCATCAAATATTTCAACATCACCAAACCATTGATAATCCGTCATATAAGTGTTAATTTGAAATTCGTTTGTATTTGCTGTTCCATCTGAATTAAAAATTCTACCATACATTCCGTAACCGGAACCATCTTGCTTGAATGATTCCCAAATTACTACAAACTTTTCATCTGAAAAATATTTTAGTCTCGGTTTAGCTTGACTGTAAGCGGTTGTTGTATTTACCCTAAATTCGACTCCGACTTTATTTCCTAAAGCATCAAATCTTTGAGCATAGACTCCCCTATCACCGCCATCCTGATGCCACGAATCCCATGCAACGATAAATTCTCCAGTAGCTCTAATTGCAACAGCAGGATTGCTTTGAGTATTTGATGTTGTTGTATTGACAAGTATTTCATTTCCTTGAGGTGAGTTCATGTTAAATATTCTTGCTTTAATATCATACGCCGAAGAAAGATCAGTGAATGAAGACCAAACAACTACACTCTTTCCGCCTGCATTAGTTGCGATGGTAGGTTTTTCTTGCTTAAATGGAGTAGATTCATTAACAAGGATTTCGCTGCCGACTTTTTCATTTTTCGAATTAAACTGCTGAAGATAAATCGGATAGGGCGAGATCGATGAAAATGGAACAATTGATTGCCAAACAACATAATAATTTCCATTTCCGTCTTTATTAATAGATGGCCAACGCTGAGTTGAGTCAGTAATTGTATTAACTAAGAATTCGCTTTGAGAAAAAAGTAGAGATGAACTTAAAATAAATAATGCTAATAATTTTTTCATGATTTGCCTCCCTACTTCATCTGAAAATCTAACAATGGTAAACTTGAAGCACCGCTGATTGAATAGTGCCACCACTCTGCATCGTAAGGAACAAAACCGCCTACCTGCGTCATCATATTGTATAGTAAAGTTCTGTTTGCAATGATATTTGGCGGGAGATTCACATATGAATGTGCTGCTTCCGGCCCAAACCAATCGAACTCTGTTGGCATTGGAAGTTCTTGCCCAGTTGACATATCTACAATAGAAACATCAATTGCACCTCCACGATTATGAATTGAACCTGAATTTGGATCTGCTACGAAAACGGGATTTGGAAAAATTTCGAACATTAGATATTGAACGGCACGCGGACGATAACCATCATAAATTTTTATTCCAAGTCCTTTCGGATAACTGTTGCCATCATACGAATTAATTTGCTTCAGACTATCATGAACAAGTTTTAGCTTATTGATTGCCCCAATCGATAAATACGCTTCATCAACCGAATAGAGTTTTTGACTTGTAAAATTGTCTTGAGTACTGTAGCGAATATCAAGCCCAACATCAGGGATAAGCTGTTTGACTGGTACAACTTCATCAGAAGCCGATTGAGCATTAATCAGAATTGTTGTAATGAGTAGAAATGATGCTAAGAATGTCTTCATATCATCCTCAACTGTAATGAAGTGTTAGTTTATTTTTTGTAAATATAGTCAATAATTTTTACAAATTTAAGTTTGATAGTTTAAAGTTTCCTCTACTTCTAACTCAAGTTGTATCGCAAACACTTGATGCCATTAGTTTTAAAGAAAAATTACATTGAAAAGAGACTAAGCAATAATTCGGTGCTTACTTTTATAATTGAAACGTGTCGTCAGCAATATTGCAGATGCGGTGAGACCGATTAATAATCCAATCCAAACACCTTGAACTCCAAGATTAAGGAAAAAACCTAGTAAGTAACCAATTGGCAGGCCTATAATCCAATAGGAGATGAAGGTAATTGCAGTTGGGATTTTCACATCAGTTAGTCCTCGCAGAATGCCGATTCCGACAGCTTGCGTTCCATCAGACAATTGGAATAATGCCGCAATAATCAATAGCGAAGAAGCGATTGAAATTACTTCTTGATCGGAAATGTATAAACTTGGCAAAAATTTTCTAAATATTATGAATGTTGTTCCCGCACTTAACATTACGGATGCACCAAGTAAGATAGCAGAAAATCCTGCCCGACGAGTTTCTGTTATATCCCCTCTTCCAACTCCATTGCCAACACGGATTCCTCCGGCCGCAGAAATTCCTGTAACAGCCATAAATGATATTGACGCAAGATTTATTGCAATCTGATGCGCTGCCAGCGATTTTGCTCCTAACCATCCAACCATAACAACAGCAGAAGAAAATGCTCCGACTTCAAAAAAGTATTGAAACCCGCTGGGTATTCCCAACCTTAAAATCTTTTTAATCGCTGTAAACTCTAATTTTCGGACAATCATAGAAAGATCAAACTCTTTAAATCTTTTTGATCTGTTAACATAAAGAATCAACACAACAGCCATAAATATTCTTGAGATTGAAGTCGCTATACCTGCGCCATCAAGTTCAAGTCTAGGAAAACCAAGGTTTCCAAAAATTAAAATCCAATTAACAAAAGCATTAACAAAATTTGCAACTATGGTAACAACCATTGGTGGTTGAGTTACAGAAAGCCCTTCAATGAATTGTTTATAACTTTGATAAATCATCCAAGGAAGGATGGAGATACCCAATAGTTTTGTGTAAGATGAGGCATATTCAACAACCAATGGCGGCTGGTTCAAGTAATGAATCAATTCTGAAGCACCTAAAATCAATACCGTCATCGTAATTCCAAATGAAAAATTAACGACCATTGATTGCTTAAATAAAATTTGAGCTTCATCATGTTTCTCTGCACCAATGCTGATGGCAACTAATGGTGTAACCGCCATAGAAACACCTAATCCAACTATCAAAATTAAAATTACAATATGATTTGCCAGCGCCGCTGCAGCTAGGTAATCGGCACCTAATTCGCCCACCATTAAGCTGTCAACAACTCCCATCATTATTAAACCTAACTGTCCAATTATAACAGGAACAGCTAAATTAAAAGTGTTTATAATATGTTTTCTGAACGTCTGCATTAATTGAACTATGATTAGGGACTATTTAGTCGTTGAATTTATTTTGCGGAAGGAAAATTATCTAATCGAATAGAGAATAAAAAACCCGGAACATAATATTCCGGGCCTCATCACTTCATTTGGTGGAGAAAGAGAAGTGTGATTAGAAACAATTTTATCTGCGAGCCAATAATCCCATAACGGTTGATTTTTCTGAATATACGTTGTAAAAATTAGCACATAGCCGTCTTACTCGGTCACTTTGATCAAATCTAATTGCCTGTTTGATCGCAAAAATTCCTTTTTCATTACCGATCTTTAATAGTGCAAGTGCAGCGACAATTCTCGCATCCTCACGCTCTTCACTTTTGAGCATTCTCATCAACGGAATAACACCTTTTTCACATTTTAACTCCCCGAGCATAAATGCTGCACTAGTTCGAAGTCCAAAATTGTCTGAATTGATCCCCATGATTAAACTAGCAATTGTGCAATCGTTTACCTTACCGTCTTTTGCAATAGAAGTAGCAGCGGTGAAAGTAAGCACCGATAATATGATAAGAATTAACTTAGCCATGTTTGTACTCCTTTGATTATTAAAATCTATTTAGTTATTTACTGACCAAAGGTAAGGAACAAATTATGACTGCAATAGCAATTAGTGATGGATGGTTTAGAAGAGAGTCTAAGTGGACAAGAATTATCGTGATTGGGGAGAAACATTTTGCGGCCCAAATGAGGTTCTAACCATATTGCTCATAAGGGGATTATCTCAGTACCATTATACTGAACTTAAAGCGGAAAGAGAGAGATTCGAACTCTCGGTACGCTTTCACGTACACACGCTTTCCAAGCGTGCCAGATAAGCCACTCCTGCATCTTTCCAAATGCAAGCCAAATATAAAAATTTCGCTTACGTTTACCAAAGAAACCCGAAATTGAAGAATATATTTAATTTCAGAATCCTTGTTCTCATGATTTCAATTCAAAAATTATTTTGATAGATTGCGCACACATTTGAATGCAGAATATCTATTGAATCAAGAAATCTTATTAAAAGCTGCTTTAACGGTTCTTTCCGCGCTTGCCGGAGCAGCCATCATCTTCTTAATTAAGTTAAACCATAAAAAATTATGTACAATAATTTCTTTTTCTGCGGGTGGGCTTTTTGGCGCTGCAATTTTTACTTTAATTCCGGAATCACTTCATTCTCTCAACCTTTCGGAAGTTATTTTAGGAATTTCAAGCGGATACTTACTTTTCTGGATGTTAACCAAATATTATTCTCACGTTTGTCCAGCTTGTTCCGCCTCTCATTTTGATGAAAGAACGGCCAAAAAATTTTCTGAAATCGTACGCGCATTATTAATCGCGCTTTCAATTCACTCCTTTTTAGATGGTGTAGCAATTTCAACTAAGGGATTAGCCGAAAACGTTTCGAACGCATCGGTATTTATAGCCGTTTTAACACATAAGTTTCCTGAAGGATTAGCTTTAGCATCTCTAATGTTCAGTGCAAGTTATTCGCGAAACAAGATTTTAGTTTATGTTTTTAGTGTCGAAATGGTAACTATCCTAGGAGCAATAATGGGAAACATTGTTTTAAAATCATTTGTTTCGGATATTCTTTTAAGTGCTGTGATGTCTCATATTGCTGGAGGATTTATTTTTTTGGCGTCACATGCGGTACTAGGCGAGATGTTAAAGAATCATAAAAAATTGGTTATTCTTTCCTTTAGTTTCGGGCTAATTCTAATATTAACAATCAGTAAATTCGTTGGGTAAATAATTTAAATTACAAATTTAGTTTAGGAAGTTCGGTAGATTCTTTTTTTCGGAGAGATGCTAGAGTCCCCGCAGTGCGGGCTAAAGGTTGTGCATCCCGCTTTACGGGAAATAGGCCGGTGTCGCCACCGCTTTCAGTGGGGTTCCGCCAAAGGCGGAAAAAACCAATTAGATGATAAAATGTTTTACGTATATATTTTGAAAAGTTCGATATCCTAAAAGCATTACGTTGGTTCTACTGATAATTTAGATCGAAGATTATCTGATCATAACAGTGGAAAAGTTAAATCTACCAAGGCATTTAAACCTTGGAATATAATTTACACTGAATTATTTTCTACCAGAAATGATGCTTTGAAAAGAGAAAGGCAAATAAAATCTTATAAAGGTGGGGAAGCATTTAAAAAACTATTATTACTTAACCGGAGAGATGCTAGAGTGGTTGAATAGGCCGGTCTCGAAAACCGGTGTAGGGTTTACTCTACCGAGGGTTCGAATCCCTCTCTCTCCGCATAAGAAATCTGATTAAATAAAAAGCTTAGTCGAAGCTCCAATGGTCCAATCCTAGAAAACATGCATTTTTAACGAAGTATAATCATTTTCTTTGTGTCGGTAAAAGTACTTCCTTTTAACTGATAGAAATAAACACCACTGCTTAAATTATTTGCATTAAATTCCACTTCATAATTTCCAGGGAATTGATTTTCTGCTACTAAAGTCTGTAATTCATTTCCCAAAGTATCATATACCTTAAGTACTATCTTAGATTCTTTATTAATTGAGTAGGTTATCTTCGTAGTCGGATTAAAGGGGTTTGGAAAATTTTGTTGAAGACCGTATCCCTCGGGTATTTCTTTAACATTAATACCCTTTTTAATATCTGTAATAAAAGTAGTAATCGCATTGAACCAACCGTTTCCGATTTTCTCATAACCACTACTATCAGGATGATATGCATCATCGGAAATATCTTCATTCCCTAACATGGAATTAATATCAATGAAGGAAATACTTTTTCCTAAAGCTTTATAAGAGTCTACAATTGCAGGAATAGCAGAATTTAATGTCTGAATCTTACCATTTGCTATTGGTAAAGGAGTTGGAGTTATACTTGAAACAATTAAATGCCCTGATGTTGCATTTAATATTCTTCTAATTAATGTATCTAATCTGGCAGGAGCAGCATAAAGCTGATAATTGCTGATGATATCGTTAGTCCCAATCATTAATAAAATTATATCCGCATTAGCGTCTGTAACCATTTTCTCAATAGTAATAGGAGGATACCCGCGTGTATTATAGGTCATATCAGTCAATTGGTCGATTCTTACTCCACCCCAGCCATCGTGCTCAATGTCACCCTCTAATTTATTGAACAACTCAGGATAATTCACCCATACTGATCCAGCATCTGCTGCATTAGTGCATTGACCTACAAAGTCGATTTCAATATTAGCATCTGACCGCAATTTTGTCTTTAAATAATGTCTATATGTATCTCCTTTTGTACCTCTGGTAATAGAATCTCCCAATGGTTCAATTTTTAAAGTATCTGACTCCCCTTTTTCAGGCTTTAATTCCTGAGCTATTAAGAAATTTGAGAGAAGGATAAATAAGGCCAAAATTATTTTTTTCATTTTTACACCAAGATGATTATTGTAATATTTTTTTTCAAATTAGTACGTTTGTAAAAAATTCTATTATCTGTACCTATAACTTATTTCACAATAGCAGCAAAACAAATTGTAAATTTGTGCTTTAAAGAAACTTAAAAAGTTATTCAGCTTGCGCCTCAATCAGATTGTATAAGCTAGTTATCAACCACAACTAAATCTTTTTTACTCAGGTCCATGTAGATAATGCTTGCAGCTATTATTCCTACTATTAGTATCATAAATCCCAACAAATATTCATGAAATATGATTTGACCAATGCCGAAAAGAAAAGCATACACAACAACAACACCCAGAATCCAATTAATGAAGAGTCTGCCGAAACCACTTATTTCTTTAATGCTGCCTATTTTACTTGAGATTCTTTTCCAGCCTTTTCCACCTGGATAAGTGCGCTTATAAAATTCAATCAGTTTTGTTTCTTCAACCGGTTTTGTAAGAAATGTAACCGCTAACCAGATTATGGTGGTGCCAAATACTACAGGATAAAGCGTAATTGGAGATTCAATTCCAAAGTGATATTTCGCAATTGGATAAATGACTAATGGAGCAATCATCGCCGAGATTTCGGACCATGCATTTATCCTCCACCAATACCATCTTAAAATTAGAACTGCTCCCATACCGGCACTGGCATTAATTATGAATTCCCAGGCTCCCGATATTGTAGTCAAGAAAAATTTGGTAACTAGTAAAGAAAACACAATCATAAAAACAATTCCTATTCTAGATATTAAAACATAGTGCTTTTCATTTGCATCTTTAACAATGAAACGTCTATAAAAATCATTGATTAAATAGGAAGTGCCCCAATTAAGCTGGGATGCAAGTGTGGACATATAAGCTGCCAGAAATACTGCAATTAATAGCCCAAGTAATCCAGTTGGTAAATATTGAACCATTATTTTAGGATACATTACGCCCGGGTCTATTGTGTTCTCGTATTTCTCATAAAGAGTTTTGAATTCTTTAGACTGATAGCTTGGATCATTTGAACTCAACAATTCATTATTATTATACGCTTGCACAACTCTCTCATAAAGAACTGGATTTTCCAATTGAATAGCCTCCGGACTTTCAGCACGAGGAAGTAAAACTAATGCTGCTAAAGCCACGAGTATCCAGGGCCAAGGTCTAAGTGTATAGTGAGCTATTGTAAACCAAAGTGTAGCAAATAAACTATGCTTCTCATCTTTGGCTGACATCATCCTCTGGGCAATATAGCCACCGCCTCCAGGATCGGCACCCGGATACCAGCTTGACCACCATTGTAAACCAATGTGAGCAAAGAAAGCACCAACTGAAATTGCA
>JBGSOQ010000009.1:0-4814 GCA_041739035.1 Ignavibacteriaceae bacterium
ACGGTAATAAAAGATTTTCAGACAATATAATAGAATTATAATTTTTATAAATCATGACTAAAAAAGTATTTATTGGTGTATTATTATTAAGCAATTTAATGTTTGCTCAATCAGCAGGCAATTCGGGTTTACCCTTCCTTAAATTTGGATTCGGGGCTCGCAATATCGCAATGGGAGATGCCGGGACCGCGGCTTCAAATGATTTGACTGCACTTTTTTACAATCCAGCAAAATTGATAGTCAATGAACATAGCGAAATTTTATTCATGCACAATGAATGGATACAAGACGTGCGAAGTGAAATGCTCGGTGTAAAATCTTTTGCGTTTGGAATTCCATTCGCAATCGGGTTTAATGTAACAAATATCAACGATATTGAAATAAGATCTAAACCTGGAGATCCGGAATCTACTTTTGATTGGAATTATTTTTCTGCGAGTTTATCAACAGCATTTAATTTAAGCAGTGAAATTTCAGCGGGCATAACCGGTAAGTATTTGTACGAAGGTTTGCTTTCAGATGAAGCGACTGGCTTTGGTGTTGATGTTGGGGTATTTTACTTAACTCCGATTGAAAACCTTACTGCCTCGGTAGTAATTAAGAACGTAGGATCGATGAGCGCATTGAGAGATGAAAAAACAACTCTACCGTCAGAATTCAGAATCGGCGGCGCTTATAACTTTGATTTAAGTGAAAGTCAATTTGATATTCTAACCGTTCTTGAATTACAAAAGTATTTGCAGACTGATGATATCCATCTAAACATCGGCGGCGAAATTTTTTATGATGAACTGGTTGCTTTGCGTGTTGGATATCAAACAGGATATGAATCTCGTGGTTTTACAGGCGGTTTGGGTTTACGATGGGGAAATCTCGGAATCGATTATGCTTTTCTTCCTTTTCAACTCGGTTTAGGGAGCGCGAATTTATTTTCGGTTCAGTTTAAATTCTAATTATCTTTTAAACGTGAAATATAGAGTAAATCTAAAATGTTATAGCAATTCTTACAATCTTCACGAAAATAAACAATGGTAAGTTTTAGGTTAATCCTGTTGATTTTCGCCAAATAGTGGATGGGACAATAATTCCATGCACGACCTTTGTCGAAAATTAGTTTATTTAATCCTTATTGCTCCTTCGATAATTCTCTTATCTTGTTCCAGCTCAGTCAGATATACAACGAAAGAAACCACGAAGAATAATTCCACTAAAGAGAAATCTCCATCAAAATTGGTAGAAATTTACAAAGATTATAAATCCTTGAACTCTAAGATCGAAACTGCCTCTTATTATTCTGACGAATTTCACGGGAAGAGAACTGCAAATGGTGAGATTTATAATATGTATGATTATACTGCCGCGCACATTGATTTTCCATTTAATACTATTGTGCGGGTAACGAATCTATCAAACGACAGATATGTTATTTTAAGAATAAATGATAGAAAACCCGATAAGAATGGGAGAGCAATTGATGTTTCGTTAAAAGCAGCGCACGAACTCCGAATGATATCAAAAGGAATTACTAAAGTTAAAATTGAAGTTTTAGAGTGGGGGAGTAAATAATCCTGTTACACTTTAGGTGATACCTAGGTCAAAAAGTGATAAATCTTTCGTTTAAAAAAAACAACCCTGTGTTGGGGAAACACAGGGTGCGACTCTTTTTTTGCCAAAGGGCAGGGGAGAACCCTTTGAAAGAGTCAAAACTTTTATTATCTGCTGTAAAGATAAATTGGTTTTTTATTTAAGTCAATACTCTTTTAAGTAAAAATAAGTTGATATGATTTAAATCATATCAATAAAAAAGCCCCCAGAATTTCTGAGGGCTTTGCTAAAAAGAACAAATTTTAGTTAAAGTTATATCTTACACTAAATTGAATCTGAAAAACATCTTCAACAAAGTTACTTGGCGATAGAGGATCAGTTTTCAGTTCGCTGCCAGTATTTCTAAATCTGTAGAGAGCTCTGCCGTTAGCATCTGCTCCGCGTGCGATTAAAGGTTGAACATTGTTATTGCTACCATAAGTAAATCGCTCGCCAACGCCCCAATCCTTATTTAATAAATTGCCAAAATTGATGACATCAGCTCTGAATTGCAGTGAATTGCGTTTTCCTAAGAAATTAGCAAATACTTCTTGAATAATGCTCAAATCTGCTCTGAATACCATTGGCAACGAAGCTGCACCTCGTTCAGCATATTCACCTCTATTTCTTCTTAGAGATTCATCATTTTCTATATAGGCACTCCATGCAGCTTTTTGATCTTCAACGGTAAAAGTTCTGCCTGAAGAAGTATATTGTTCAAAGTTCATTTCTGATGGATCTTTTGGAATATATATGAGGTCATTATTAGTGCTGCCATCGCCGTTCAAATCGCCGCTAAACGTATAGCTGTAATTGCTATAACCAAATATACTATTCTTTACACCTCCCCAGTACAATGAAATAGTAGTAGCCCCGAAGTTGAAATATTCTGCGCGATAGGATATTCCTAAGAACACTTTATCTCCTGGGGTTCCACCACCGAAAGCATTTGAATATGCAACCGAAGGATTGTTGGGATCACCGGAAATTTGATTTCCAGACCATGAACCATAAGCTATTGATCCGGGATCAACTGTATTTTTAGAGACACCATAGCTATAACCAAATTTTGCATACCAACCTTGATCAAAAGTTTTTTCTACTGTTGCAGCAATATTATAGGAATAACCTTCGTTCTGGTTTTTCAACACCGTCGCATTTGATACATTTGAGTTAATTCTATTACTTGTCCATCTGGGTCTGTTATCTACGCCGTTGAAGCTTGTTTGTGCTGCAGGTAAGTTAGCATTTATATAGGATATTCCGTTTACATCACGGCTATAAAGAAATTCTAATGTTCCGACTAAGCCCATAGGTAATACTTGGTCAACCGCGATGTTGGTTCTCCACAACTGTGGAAATTTGAAATCTGGATCTGTTAAAGCCAGTTCATAGCTCGAAGCAGGAGCACCAGTTACATTTGTTGGTTTATAGTGATTTGGATCTGGACTAAATGGATATTTATTAGTGTTATCTGCTTGCAAAAATCCAGTTAACACACCTGTATTTCCGATTTGGTTAGAAATCCAAACATAAGCTGGTTTACCCGTAAAAATACCACTACCACCTCGCACCTGAGTTGTTCTATCTCCGTACACATCCCAATTGAAGCCAAAACGCGGTGAAAATAATGGATTTGCATCAGGTAGTTTCTCGGTTTCATACTTAACAGAATTTCCCGCTTCATCTCTAAACGAAAGCGCATCTGCATCTGCATTTTTGTACCCAGTCGCTTCGAAGAATGGAATATCAACTCTTAGTCCTAATGTCAATTTAAATTTCTTATTTACTTGCCACTCATCTTGGGCATAAGCACCTGCATAAAACACCTTTAATGGTTGTATTGGTTTCTCCTGTCCTGGAATATTTGACCAGCGAACTTGGAATCGTCGTAAATTTATATTTGAACTATCTCTATTTGGATTTTGCAGTGAAGCATTTGCATCAGCATAAAAATCGGAAAGTGATCTATACACATAAGCACTTTGAGAACCCGGAAAGAATACATTCTCAGATTCGTATTTCTCTCCGCTAATACCAAATGTAATGTAATGATTTGTTAAATACCAGGTCAGGTTATTTTGAAGCTGAAAAGTCTTGTATCTTAGTTCGTTGTTTGGGGTAAACGGTTCAAAACCAAAAGTAGTATAATTAGTAGTACCGGCACCAATGTCTCCATCAAGAATTTCAACCAATGGGAATAAGGTCCCTCTTGAGTCACGGCTTTCATCGTTATAAGTATAGCCAACAATAAGATTGTTTGCCAGGTTTTCGTTAAGTCTTGAATTCCATTCACCAATTATCGACCGAATATTTTCGAGTATGATATAATTTGAATTCTGGAAGTTCAGTGAATTATTAGTACCTCTTCTGCTTCCAACACCTAATGAAGAAGAGTTTGATACCAGTTGATCAGTCTGCGAGTCTAAATGTGTATAGCGTAAGCTCAACTTATTATTGTCATTTAGATTGTAATCCAATCTAGCTAAAAATCTGGTAGATGGAATCTCAAAGTCATATCCTTGATATGGTCCGGTTTCGTATCCAAAATTATTTTTCAAATAACTGCTAAGGCTGTTGAGATCGGAAGCCAAAACTTTTGTTACACTTCCGATAGCTAGTTCACCTCCGTTATTGGCTCTAAAGGTTGTTCCAGGCTGGGTTTGTTTATCATCTTCAAAGCTGCCGAAAAAAAACAATTTGTTTTGGATAATTGGACCGCCTAAGCGGACACCAATTAAATTGTATTTAAATGTACCCGGATTATATTTTAAGTCTCCGGCCTCTAGACCAACTAAACCCTGATGTCGGTAATTATAATAGACTGAACCGGAAATATCGTTATTACCACTTTTTGTTACTGTGTTAATACCTGCGCCTACGAAGTTACCTTGACGCACGTCGTAAGGTGCAATGTTTATTTGTACCTGTTCTATAGCATCAAGAGAAATCGGTGAAACACCAGTTCTGTCTCCCGGAGATCCGGCTAATCCAAAAGAGTTATTAAAATAAGAACCATCAACTGTGAAGTTATTAAGGCGGTTATCTTGACCTGCAAAGGAACTACCTGTTGAAAAAGGACTTAATCTAATTAAATCCTGAATTCTTCTTGAAATAGTAGGGATTGCTTGAATGGTTCCTAAATCAATAGAAGTTGCAGCTCCAGTTCTTTCTGAGCTGAATATTGCATTTCGGGTTCCAACAACAGTTACTTCCTCAGTTTGAATTCC
>JBGSOQ010000013.1:0-20585 GCA_041739035.1 Ignavibacteriaceae bacterium
AGCTGCTCCCGATCTTTCTATAGATTCATCACTGTGGGGAAGAATGACACCAGGCAGATTTGATATTATTCCTCCTGTTCCGCAAGATGGTGATTTTATTTATGCATCGGGGTTTTTCCCCTTAGTTCCAGGCAACGGAAATGTTGATGTGAAAGAAAGATTTTCAGTTGCTTTACTTTTTGGTGAAGATTTAAATGATATAGTCGGTAACAAGCAGGTAGTTCAGAAAATATACAATGCGGGTTATAAATTTCCGCAGCCGCCAAAGAAACCGAAGATCACTCTAACGCAAGAAGACGGTAAAGTGGTTATTTATTGGGATGGTGAAAAAACCGAAAATGACAGAGATTTTATAACCAAGAAAAAGGATTTTCAAGGTTATAAAATATATCGTGCCACCGATGCAAATTTTTCTGATTCAAGACAAATTACAGATGCGCAGGGAATTCTTTCCTTCGACAAACCTCTTGCACAGTATGATCTTGTTGATACTATACAAGGATATTTCTATCCATCACCAACTCTGCTAGATCAATTTGGAGGGACAACAATATATTTGGGAGATAATACCGGTATAGTAAATAAATTTGTTGACTCATCCGTTACTCTGGGTGTTACATATTATTATGCGGTTTGTGCTTATGATGCCGGGGATGCAAGCTTGGATATTCAGCCAACGGAAAACTCCAAATTTTTATTAAGATCGAACACTGGACAGATTGTTTTTGACGACAACACGGGTTTCATTACCCCTGGGGCTAGACCCTCGGGATATACTCCTGCCGGGATTCAAAACTTTAAGCAGTCCGATGGTTTTATTGGAACTGGAACTATAGCTATTGAAATGGTTGATGACGAAGCTATTCGGAATAATTTTTCTTACAAAATTGCTTTTGAAGATTCGGGAATTGAAGGTTATACTAAAAACTGGTCGTTAATAGATTTAGTTACACCCGATACAGTTTATGTGCCTTCAGTAAATAAAACATACATTGTAGAACCACTCCAAACAATACCCCTGCCTGCCGGAACAGATACTGTGTTTGTTAATGGTTTGAAAGTAGCAGTAACTAATGATAGTTACACAGCTACTTACGATAGTCTCGTTAACAAATCCTCTATGTATACCGGTAATACACCAATTAGGCAAGGCTTTAGAGTGCAATTGTATAATGATGCGGTTATTAGACAGGACACCTCAATATTCGAGGGAGGAACTACTACGCCTTCTTCTTACTCTTTGCAGCGGTTTCTTGATCCTAATAATCCACTCAATAGCGGTATTGCATTCCCAAGTGATTATGTAATTGAATTTTATAATACAATAGTTGATACTTCAGTCTTGATAAGTCTTCCCCAGATAGGCAGGCCACCAGATACATATCCCGCAGTACCTGTTAATTTTAAAGTTAAAAATATTACCCATGACAGGTATATTGACTTCTTTTACAGAAAAACGGGACTAATCTCTTCAACGTACTCAATTACTTTTAGAGAAAACCTTACAGGCAGGGATACCACAACCTGGAGGGTAGTGATTGCGTACTCTGGCTCAGTTCCTTTAGAGACCCAAGGAACATTATCTTTCTTAACATTAAAACCGTTTAATAGAAACGATTATTATACTTTTAACACAATTGGCGCATTAATTACACAAGAGAAAGCCAAAAACGAGCTGGATCTCATAAAAGTGGTGCCTAATCCTTACGTTGTTACTCATGAGGGAGAATCCAGATTATTAAGCACGCAAACAAGCGGAAGAGGCGAAAGAGAAATTCGATTTACGCATATTCCTCCAGGAACAAAAATTTCAATCTTCACCGTAAGAGGCGAGCTGATAAGAACATTGTATCATGAAAATTTATATGTAGGTGATGTTTATTGGAATTTGAGAACCGAGGAAAATCTGGATGTTGCCTATGGAGTTTATATCTTCGTAGCCGAAACTCCTGATGCTGGATCTAAAATCGGTAAGTTCGCTCTTATTAAATAACGGAGAAAACATGAAAAAATTTATATTATTCTTTTTAGTTTCAAGTTCAATTTTGATTAGCCAAACCAAAGTTGGATCGACAGCAGCTCCGTTCTTAAATATAGGAGTTGGGCCTAGAGCAATAGGCATGGGCGGTGCATTTATTGCTACAGCAAATGATGTGACTTCATTATATTGGAATCCCGCAGGCGCTTCAAGAACAGAAACCAGCGGGGCAATGTTTACTCATGTTTCATGGTTTGCTGGAATAAAATATAATTGGGCGGGTGCAATGCTGAATACCGGTGGCATGGGGACGGTTGGTTTGAATATCGGGTACCTGGATTACGGTGATATGGAAGTTACAACTTTAAGAGAACCTGAGGGAACCGGAGAAACTTTTACACCTCACGATCTTTTCCTTGCTTTAACATATGCATACAATCTTACTGATCGTTTTTCAATTGGCGCTAATGTTAAGTATGTATCTCAAAAAATCTGGAACTCTACTGCCAATGGCCTTGCATTCGACCTTGGAGTTTTATTCCTTTCAGATATTTATGGGCTAAGGATGGCAGCAACAATTACGAACTTAGGAACCGATATGCAGATTGACGGTAAAGATCTTTATGTACAGCATGATATTAATAATCAAATATATGGTAATAACGATCAGATCCTTGCGAAGTTGAATACTGATTCTTACCCGCTTCCCTTAACTTTCAGAATTGGGCTTGCAATTGATCCAATAGATATTCCCGACCATAAGTTTACTCTGGCTTTGGATGCTTCACATCCAAGCGACAATGCTGAATTTGTAAATATGGGAGCTGAATATATTTTGTTTAATACAATTGCTCTCCGTGCAGGGTATAAATCTATGTTTCTTGATAACACAGAAGAAGGCTTGACTTTAGGCTTTGGCCTGATGTATGATTTTACACCAATGCTCGGAGTAACAGTTGATTATGCTTATCAAGATTTTGGAATATTAAAAGATACTCAACAATTTTCATTTGGCATTAAATTTTAGTTTTTCAGTTTAAAATAAGTCAATCTAATTTTAGTTTCTAAGCCGGTCTAAATAAGATCGGCTTTTTTATTGAGCTGAACAGATCTTTTCAGCAGTAGATTGTATCAGCAGTAATTTCTATTTTTATTACGGGTAAAATCGAATTAAGGTACAATATGAAAAAAGCGTGGGGTCTCTTTTTCGTTCTCATCCTATCTTTCTTCACAACTGCTCAAACAGTTGAATTTCAAGTTGATATGGGAGTACAAGTGTACAAGGGACTTTTTAATCCTGCAACAGATATTGTTAAGATTGCCGGTGACTTTAACGACTGGAACAATGGCTCTGATGTGCTTACGGATTTTGATGGTGATACGATTTACACGATTACAAAAACATTCACTACCGATGAGGAACTCCTCTTCAGATTTATAAAAGGTATTGATGGATGGGAATATAATTTTAACAGGGTATATAAAGTCCCTGCCGGCTATAGTACTTACGCCGCTTATTTTAACAATGATAGTGCCTATCTAAAAGGTTCAGTAACAATAACATTTGCCTGCAATATGGAGTTTGAGCTTGTTTCTGGACGTTTTAATTCACTAACAGATACGCTGACTATTCGTGGTAGTTTTAATGGCTGGTCAGATGAATGGATACTGAAACCTTCAATTGATACAAACGTATATGAAATTACAAAAACGATTAATACTTATTCAGGAGAAGTTTTTTAATATAAGTTTGTATATAAAACACCAACTGAAATTGTAGGGGAAAATGATCCCAATAATAAACATACAGTCACCGAAATTGATTTGATTACTGGATTTGCATATGTGCTTCGAACATTTAATAACTGGCATGATCCTCCGCCCCCACTCTATCCCTTTACGATTAAATTTTCAGTTGACATGAATGGAGCAGTTTCCTCAATTGACCAACAGCCGTTTACCTCAATTTCAGATGTAAGAATATGCGGTGTATATAATCCATTATGTGGAACATGTTTTTATTGCTGTTGGCCAAGAATTGGTTGGCCGGATGAAGATAGTACAAATACAGTCAGACTCTATGATGATGGTTCGAATGGAGATTTAATCGCTGGTGATAATATTTGGACGGTCTATGTCCATTTCCCGGGATGGCCTTATATTATAATTCGTTACAAATATGCAGTTAATTGGGGATTACCAACGAATTCAGGAGGCAATGATAATGAATCTTTAAATGATGAGCATAGGATATGGATAACGCAAAATACTATTAGCGCATCGGTATCTAATATTTTTGGAGTTATGGGACAGCACCAAATTACTGATTTAGTTGTTGTGGATGTGGAAGATGAAACATCCACTTTGGTAAGTTCATACAACTTAAAACAAAACTATCCCAATCCGTTTAATCCCTCGACTACTATCCGCTATTCGATTTCCGAAGCCGGATATGTGAATTTAAATATGTACAATGTACTCGGAGAAAAGATCGCGGTATTAGTGGATGAATTTAAAAGCACAGGGGATTATGTGATAAAATTTAATGCCTCAAACTTGTCAGCGGGAATATATTTTTATTCTCTTTCGGTAAATGGTTTTACTAAAACAAAAAAGATGGTTTTAACAAGATAAGATATTTTTTCAGGTAAAAACTAATTAAGTACAATATGAAAAAAGTGTGGGGTCTCTTTTCCGTTCTCATCCTATCTTTCTTCACAACTGCTCAAACAGTTGAATTTCAAGTTGATATGGGAGTACAAGTGTACAAGGGACTTTTTAATCTCTCTACTGACGCTGTTAAGATTGCCGGTAACTTTAACGACTGGAACAATGGCGCTGATGTGCTTACGGATTTTGATGGTGATACGATTTACACAATAACAAAAACATTCACTATTGGCGATACATTAGTATTTAAATTTATTAAAGGCACAGATGGTTGGGAACTAGACCCTAACCGTGAATATGTAGTAACTGCTGGTAATACGGCGTACAGCGATTATTTCGACAGGGATGATTTATATAGGCTAACATCTGCAGTTCAAATTGTTTTTGCATGTGAAATGGAATATGAAATTGTATCAGGATATTTCAATCCTGCTACCGATACTCTTTCTTTACGTGGTAATTTTAATGGATGGTCAGATCAATGGGTAATGATCCCAACTGCTGAACCGACTGTTTATGCAATTACCAAAACATTTATCACATATGCCGGGGAAGTTTTTAATTATAAATTTGCTTATAAAACTAATTCAGGTACAATTTGGGAAAATGATCCTAATTCGACGTTCATTGTTACAGATGCTGATATTTCTCAAGGAACCGCATTAGTAATCAGATTATTTAATTATTTAATAGGTCCCGGCGCTTATCCACCAAGCAAAATTAAGTTTATAGTAGATATGAATGGAGCTGTATCGTCTATAAATTCACAACCGTTCTCTTCTATAACTGATGTTAGATTGTGTGGTGACAAAATTCCACTAAGATGGCCCACGAGTGGCTGGCCCAATGCTGATAGCCTTTTTGCTCTAAAACTTTTTGATGACGGTACAAATGGCGATATTGTTGCTGGAGATAATATATGGTCAAAAGACATCAAATTCCCTCTGAATGAATATAAAAGAGTTCAATATAAGTATAGTGCAAATTGGGGATTACCAACAAATAATGGTGGAAATGAAAACGAATCTTCATCAGGTACTTATCATTATTTCGATATCCTGCCCAATATCCTTAGAGCAACTGTTGTTGACACATTTGGAATTATGGGAGAGCATCCGCTCACTGATCCAGTAATTTTGGATGTTGAAAGTGAGGACCTCGGCTTAATAAGTTTCTATAGTCTTGAACAAAACTATCCTAATCCGTTTAATCCTTCAACAAAAATAAAATATTCAATCCCGCATTCGGCCAGACCCCTCTTGGGAGGGGCGAGGGGCGGGTTGGTTACACTTAAAGTTTACGATATCCTTGGTAATGAAGTGGCTGAATTAGTTAATGAGTACAAACCTGCCGGAGTTTATGAAGTTGAGTTCAATGTGTCCTCTGGTAGCCGAGCGCTGGCTTCAGGAATTTATTTCTACCAACTAAAAACAAATAATTTTGTAATTTCGAAGAAAATGATTTTATTGAAGTAGTGAATTAGTATTTGCACATTGCAGTCACACTTTGATAAAGTTATTTGAGACCTTAGACCAGTTACTTTACAAGTTCATCTTATCTGCTTAGTCTTTTGTTCTAACTGAATTCTCAGATTTTGCGCCAGAGGATATGAAGGACTTATTCTCAGACAATTTTCAATAGTGTTCAATGCTTCTCTAAACATTCCTTTAATAGAATATGCCCCTGCAAGATTGTAGAGAACTTGCGGATCGTTGTTTGAATAGTCCAGACTTTTATTCAAATAAATAATCGCCGTGTCTGTTTTCTTTTTAGAAAGTGCAATTATCCCAAGCCATTTTGAGTACAGGGCATTCGGAAATTGTTTAAATCCTTTCATTAGAATTGGGACGGCATCATCGTACAGCTTGGCATTTAGCAGTTGCTCTGTTGAATAAGAGTAATATTCTTCAAAAAAAGGATATTGGGTTATTAAAGTATTGATTTCATGGATGAACTTCCCGTAATCTTTATTTTTAAGATAGAAAGCTGCAGCATCCCGGTGACCCTTTTCCCAGCTTGACTTATTGTCGATAACCAGCAATGCTGTACTGTCTATAAAATTTTTGCGGTTAAACAACTTCAGCATATATTCAACCGATTTTTTTTCGCTGTAAGGCCAATCATTTTGCAAAATGAGTATTCTGTATTTTGCGATAACTGAGTCTAATGCTGAAATTTTTGTTTCGGAATTAAGAAGACTATCGATTTCAGAATCCGTAATATTTCTTTTATCAGATTTCGGTAAAAGCCCATTCTGCTCTAACTTATCAAAATATAATTCACCGATTAATTTATATCCCTCGTATGTCGGATGCAGATGATCAGTCATGAGGTTGTCCCCGACTATTTTATTCGGGCTTGCGTCGTTTAATCCCGCGAAGATGTCAACGACAGGGCAGTTGAGTTTTGTTCCTAGATATGTGATTACTTTGTTTATTTTTTCCGGTGCTCTAAAGCGAAGTCCATCAAGATCTTTAGCAAAGATAAATTTGCTGAAAGCAGAATCATAATTTCCCTTTTCCATTTCATGTTGTGCTTCGTGATAAATTTTATCAGCCGAAGGATAATTCTCTTCGTCAACTGATACAAATGGTTTTTGATCCTTAAGATTGCTTATGAGCGTGCCAAGAACGATGGGAATATTGGATTTTTTACAGATTTGTATGACATCGGTAATGTTATCTTCAAACTGCAGCACACCCTCTTCAAAAATTTCAGAATTGTAAGCAATTAGCTTATCCTTTGCCATTCGGGCCATCAGTGTTCCGCCCTGATCACCACTATTTCCTTCAGAGCTTGAAAATACTTTTCCAATCCATTGAAGGAAATCGCGCAAAAGAGTTACTGTTTTGAATTTTTCAAGGGAGAGAATAAGCCGCACAATTTTTCTGGATTGACCGATTGATTCCATTGAACCCACGCCCAGCGCCCCATAATATTCATTATGGCCAGCATACATAAGAACTAAGTCCGGTTTTTGATCAATTACACCCGGTATCAGATCTCTAATTGTGTAGCTGTTTGTAGCAGTGAGTGCAATGTTAACAACCTCAATTGTTTTCTCCGGATAAATTATCTCAAGTTTTTTTTGCAAGTATTTACCGAAATCGCCGTTGGGAGTATAGGGATATCCCGCAGCACTGCTCCCCCCCAGAATAAATATTCTGAATGCATTATCACGTTTTACAGCATCAAAACTATTTTGATTGGAGTATGGAATTCCCTTGGTTGAGTGAAAGTAGCGGTAGGCTATATCTGGATTTAAAATCAATTTGCCGGGAGCAATTTCAACCCATTGAGTTATTTCCCTTCCGTAATTAAATAATCGGAGTGAAAATTCTAATCCAACAAAGAAAAGGATTGGGATTAAAAACATGATCAAATAGAATAAATACTTATGTTTTGCATCTTTATCAGATTTTTCTTGTTGACTGTTAAATTGCTCAGTCAATACCTTCTGATTTGTATCTTTCTTAAGGGGACTTTTGCTTAATTTAGATTTTCGATTTTTGGACAATCTGTCTCCGGTTATTTTAATAATCTATCATTAAAAATAAAAAATTATTAATCTCTAACATATTTAGACTATTGAATATAAGTGTTTATATAGATAAATGATGAAAATTGTTTTAATAGGCTCTATAATTTTGGTTTTTTTTAATGCGTTTGTTTTTTCTCAAACTAACCATGAACCAGTGGCTACTGTCGGCAGTAAATCAATTTCGGTTGATGAGTTTCAATTCAGATATGAGTTGACACCTCAATTATTCCGTGAGCGTGATGACAAAGGCAATAAACTAAAGCGGGAATTTCTTTATACGTTGATCGCTGAAAAGCTTCTTGCATCCTACGGAGAATCCGTTTCCTTGGACACTACTGAGATTGTAAAACTCACACTGCAAACCTTTGAAGAAATGTTCGTTAGAGATGAACTATATAAGCGAATGATAGTTGAAAAAGCTAAGTCCAAAGCGGATTCACTCCTCGGTTTTTATTTGGCGAATTCCACCAGCTCAATGCTTACATACATTCGAACAGATCGGTTTGATGAAGCAGAACGAATAGGCGAGCTTTTGAAAAAAGGAGTTCCTTTTGATTTCTTCTATTCAGATACAAGTCTTAGTCTGCAGGATACTCTTACCATTACATTTGGACAATTTGACGAATCCATCGAGAATGAAATACTAACTCTGCCGGAAAATTCCTTCTCTAGACCTTTATTTATTAATGACCAATGGTACATATTTAATGTTATCAAAAAGTTCTATCCGGTAATTGAAAGATCAGATGGTTGGGAGGCTGAATTTAAGCGTCTGAAAAAGCTTGCAAAGGAAAGAGCTGAATTTACCTTCTACAATGATTTCATGAACAACATTTTTAGTAATCAAAATATAAAAGCTAATGGAAAATTATTGAAACTTTTTTCTGACGAGGTTTATAATATTCTTGATAAAAAAAGAGCAAGGTATGCTGAACAAAAAAAATATTTCTTAGAAGTTTCTGACTTAGCGTTAATCAATAAAAAATTAAGCGAAGAAAGTCTTAACTCAACCTTTATTAAACTTCCTGGGGGGGCAATTCCACTAAAGAATTTTTTAAATTATTTAAGGTTTGAAAATATATCGGTTGATTCAATTGATTATCAGAATGTTCTCGACATTCTGAATGGCAAAACAAGGAAGTTTATTGAATACAAAATACTTGCGAATGAGGGTTATAAATACGGATTGGAAAAAACTGCCGAAGTTCAAAAACAATTTAATATGTGGAAGCAAAATTATTTTTATCAGTTAGTTATGACTGAATTTGCAGACTCCTCAACTGTTACCAATGATGAAATAAAAACTTATTACAATCAGCTGAATAAAGGAAAATTCAATGTTAAAGAAGTCAATGTTATTGAAGTTCTTGTTCGTGATCCGGAAGCTGCCGAAAAAGTTATAAATGAGCTTGGGGCCGGGCGAGATATTAAAGAGCTGACATATGCAGCTTCAAATAAAAATGATGAGCATGAATCAGGATTTAAGCCGATTACATATTTTAAAGAAATTGGTCCGATCCTGAATCAAATGAAGATTGGAGAGATTTATGGACCCATGAAAGTCGCTGATGGTTATTCAATCTTTAAACTTATTGATGTTAGAGAAGATTCTTCCGTTAATGGAGCATCGTTTGATAAAACAAAGAAAGAACTAGAAAACGAGCTTCGTCATTTGAAGATGAAAAATACAATTAACCAGTTTATCGCGAAGCTTGCGAAACAAAGCAGCATCACAATCAATAATGAATTATTAAATAGTATCAGATCAATAAATCATAACTCTGTAGTGTTTAAATTATTAGGTTTCGGTGGGAAAATTACCGCCGTACCGCTGATAGCTCCAAATTCAGAATGGGTTGAAGACTGGTTGAATAGTTTGAAAGTGATGCCATAAAAAATTATCTTTTAAAAGTAATGAAGAAGGAAATTTCCGATGAGTAAATTATCAATTGTTAAAGAGCTTTGGCAGTTTCTTAGAGTTCGTAAAAAATGGTGGCTGGCACCAATTTTAATAATGCTAGTTCTTCTTGGCGGATTGATAATCTTGACACAGGGCTCTGCTTTAGCGCCATTTATATATGCTATATTTTAATTTTTCAAACATTCGGTAGTTGCAAAGCACGACCATGAAAAAACAAAAAATAAGCATCAAGAAAAAGAAAAAACGTATTCCAATTCCCCAGAAACCGCCTAAAGTAGAAGACAATCCAAAATCATACAAACGCGAAAAGGAAAAGATTAAAACAAAGAAAAAAATTCGGGAGGATACTTCCTCCCATGAATGATGCTGACAGGTCATCTTCATCTTTTAGAGATAAATTGATGAGGTTTGCCAAATTTAAAAATATTGTGATTACAATAAAAATTTATCTCCTGCTCATTGCTATCTTTACTTTTTTCAGAGCAATTCTCTTCATTACAAACTGGAATAATATTGGCGATAGTGATGGTACGATTAGCTGGATAAATGTGATATTATCATTATTTATGGGACTTCGTTTTGATATTGTAGTATCCGGATACTTGCTTGTACTATTTTTTGTTGTTTTATCAATTATTGATGTCAGCGGCAGAAAAATCAAATTTATCCTCCGATTATTATTCTATTATTTGATGGTAGTCGTTACTTTGGCATTTATTTTATCTGCCGCAGATATTCCGTATTTCAATCAGTTCTATTCACGCCTAAGTGTTACAGCCCTTCAATGGATTGACAGCCCTGTCTTTATATTCAAAATGATAATAGAAGAACCTAGATATTATTTAGTAATTATACCATTAATACTTGTTCTGATTGTTTTCTATAAAATTCTTAAAAAGATATTTAAAGCTTACCTCGAAAGCAATTTGACAAAACCCAAAACAGCATTTCACTTATTATTATCAGTAATGTTCCTGGTATTAATGTTTTTGGGCATTAGGGGAAGAGTTGAAATTAAATCTCCAATTAGAATCGGGACTGCCTATTTTTGTAACAACTCATTTCTAAATCAAGCAGGATTAAATCCGGTTTTCACTTTTATCTCAAGCTATATAGATAAAGTTAATCCGCATAATAAATATTTGAACTTGATAAATGAAGAAGAAGCGATTAAAAATGTTCAAAAATATTTTAACACAAGCGGGGAAGGATACGAATCGCCAATTGCAAGAGTGATAAAACCAACAAACGCTTCTTCGGATAGACCAAACATTGTAATTGTGATAATGGAAAACATGAGTGCCACAAAAATGGGCAGATATGGCAACAAAGAGGATCTTACTCCTTATCTTGACAGCCTGGCGCTGCAAGGACTTTCCTTTGACAACATTTATACTGCTGGAATACATACTTACAACGGAGTTTTTAGCACGTTATTTTCTTATCCGGCATTAGGCATGCAGCATCCAATGAAAGTTTCAAATATGTTGAAGTATAACGGGATAGCATCTACATTAAAACAATATGATTATCAGTCAGTTTATTTTACTACGCATGATGGGCAGTTTGATAACATTGAAGGATTTTTGTACCACAACTCCTTTGATAAAGTTTATACTAAGAGCGATTATCCTCAAGAAAAAATTCTAAGCACTCTCGGAGTTCCTGACGATTATCTTTTTGATTTTGTGACTTTGAAATTGGATGATATTACTACTAAAGATAAACCGTTTTTATCGGTTATAATGACGGCAAGCGATCATGGACCATATATAATTCCAGAATATTTTAAACCAAAACCTAACGAGATGACCAAACAAATTGTTGAATATGCAGATTGGTCAATAGGTAAATTTGTTTCTATCGCAAAGACGAAAAGATGGTTCGAAAACACGATTTTTGTGTTTATTGCAGATCATGGCACTGCGCTTTCACCTATTTACGAAATGCCGTTGAATTATAATCATTCACCATTAATATTCTATGCACCAAATATACTTGGAGAGCCAAAATCTTACTCTCAAATTGGCGGACAAATTGATGTGTTCCCAACCATTATGGGCTTACTAAACTTTAAATACGTTAATAATACATTTGGAATTGATCTTCTGAAAGCGAATAGGCCGTATATTTATTTTTCAGCAGATGATAAATATGGTGTTCTGAGTGACAGTCTGTTCCTGATCACTAATAACCAGGGCAAGGAAAGTTTGTTTAAATACAAGTATAGTGATATGACGAACTACATAACCGATTATAAAAAAATAGCTGATGACATGAAGCAGTACGCTGCATCAAATATGCAGACCGCGCAATACATCATCAAAAACAATAAACAATTTATTAAGTTGGAAGCGCCCACCCATTCAAAATAAATTCTTAACTTTAAGTATTATTTACCATATCTTTTTATGAAACATGAATT
The DNA here is from genome assembly GCA_041739035.1 of Ignavibacteriaceae bacterium. Taxonomy (GTDB): domain Bacteria; phylum Bacteroidota; class Ignavibacteria; order Ignavibacteriales; family Ignavibacteriaceae; genus XYD12-FULL-36-8. The sequence continues at coordinate 12,536 of JBGSOQ010000013.1, forward strand.
ACGTTATTTTATTTTTTATTGTACTTCAAACAGCCGCATATTCTCAAATCAGCTTTGATGCTGACTTTGAAAGCGGGAATATTAACACAGTAACAACAACTGATTCGATAAGCTATACCGTTACTACAAAATCTGATATTGGCGGTAGATGGTTTTATTTTAGAATTAAAGGTGTAAAAAATAGATTTATCCGCGTTACAATCTCGAGCACCGATGTTAACAGACCAATGTATTCTTACAACAACCGTGACTTTACTAGATTCACAGAATCGGAAAGTCCAACCTCGCGAATGTTTCAAAAAACTTTTAGTGAAGATTCGGTATATGTTGCCTATTACACTCCTTATAACTTTAGCTACCTGCAGCAAAGAATTGCAGAATGGAAGATTTCTCAGTTCGTTGAAGTTGATACACTTGGATTAACAGATAATAGCTTGCCCATTCAGCAAATTACAATTACAGATCCATCAGTCCCGAATACAAATAAGCATAGAGTGTGGATACATGCTAGAACACATCCGGGTGAAACGCCAAGCTCATGGCATTTTGATGGTATAGTTCAAAAATTATTAAGTGATGATGATGTGATTTCTTATTACAGGCAAAACGTGACTTTTTATTTGATTCCATTTACAAATCCTGATGGTGTTTATTACGGCAGATCTAGAACAAACTATAGCGGAATTGATGTAGAATCAAATTGGAATAAGACTGAGACTCAAACCTCAAAAGAAGTGAAAATACTTAAACAGAGAATGACTCAAATAAATAATGAAAAAGTATTGTCTGTGTTTAATAATCTTCATTCTCAGGCAGCGCCATATTGTACTTTTTGGATACATACACCAACTTCTACCACTAATACTTTTTATAGAAGAGAATATCAGTTTGCGAATATTAACACCTCAGACAACCCTTACTTTGAGCCAACAGATTACAGCGAATCCAATCTCAGTTCAGTATTCCCAGAAGGTTGGTTATGGAGCAATCATGGTGAACAAGTGATGGCGCTAACTTATGAAACTCCATACGATCAATATTCTAATGCTGCCTGGGTAACGAATTCTAATTTGATGGAGATTGGCTCTCGCAATGTTTATTCAATTGCCGAATATCTCGAGTTATCGCATCCCAAGTGGAATATATTAGATAATAAAAATGCGATTGCGACCGGAAGCTGGAATACCGATACAACCGGCTTGGAATTTTATAGTAATAATTTCTTCACCGCACCAATCAGCGATGGAAGTTCAACAATAGAATTTACTGCACCAAATCTCATTTCCGGTATTTATGATGTTTACGGATGGTGGCCTTCAAATAACAACTTCTCCTATAGTACAAGATTTGTCATTAATGCAGATGGCAATGAAACTTTAATTGACAAGACTCAAAAAACGAATGGTGGGCAATGGAATTTTTTGTCTGAAGCCAGATTAAATTCTACAGGAAGTATTTCAATTAAAATGAGCAGCAACACAACTGGAGTTGTGGCGGCGGATGCGTTCAGAATAATTTATAAAGGACCTCTAACATCAGTCGATGAAAATATAACACCAAAAGACTTTACTCTCTATCAAAACTATCCTAATCCGTTTAATGCACAAACCACAATTCGATTTGATTTGAAAAGTCAATCAAAAGTGTATTTGCGAATATTCAATTCTGTCGGTGAATTAGTAGAAACCTTAGTTGATCAGGAACTTGGCATCGGCACACACGAAGTGATTTTTAATACTAATACAAAAAGCCATTTAGCAAGCGGAATTTATTACTATAATCTTCAAACAGATAAATCTTCTCAAACCAAGGGGATGATTTTAATAAAATAATTATTCTTGTTGATAACAATAAATTTCAATCCCAAAACAAAACACACTCTCATAAATCTACAAACTGGTTGTTTAATTGTAATTTTTAGGAAAAATTTCCCGCCAAATCGGTAGAACTTTCTTCGAAAATTAGTCGTAAATGCAATTGTTAGTTCACGTGATATAAAAACGATTCCCACTTGCAATTTTATAATATTGGCTTTATATTTGAGGTAATTATGACAATTTACTTAATAAATTAAGGTTAAACGTGCTAGATGATTTAGATATTAAGGTATTAAAGATTCTTCAAAAAGAAGGAAGAACTAAACGTAACGAGTTAGCGGAAGCAGTTGGTTTGTCGATACCTGCAATTAGTGAACGCCTTCATAAATTGGAAGAGAAAAAAGTTATTGAGGGTTACTTTGCTAAACTAAATCGGAATGCTTTTGGCTATGATATTATGGCATACATTCTGGTGGTAATGGAATCATCGAAGTACTATAAATCGTTGATTTCACATGTGGAAAAACTTCCCCAAATATTGGAATGCCATTCGGTTCTGGGAGAAGGTTCTCATTTGCTTAAGGCAATAAGTAAGAATACGGAATCACTCGAAAAACTTCTTAGCGAAATACAATCTTGGCCTGGTGTAATGGCAACAAAAACGACTTTCGTTTTATCTACAATTAAAGAAACAACGGAAATTGACATTTAGTCTTTTAATTATTCAATCAATCAATCATTTATTATATAAGGAGAACTCATGGCTAAATCCGAATCACCCATTGATAATGTTCTAAAGTACATCAAATCTAACGGAGTAAAATTCGTTGATTTAAAGTTTATGGACTTTCCGGGTCAATGGCAGCATTTCACAGTTCCGGTTACTCAATTTAACGAAGGATCATTCGAAGACGGTTACGGTTTCGATGGTTCATCAATCCGTGGCTGGAAACCAATTAACGAAAGCGATATGCTTATCATTCCGGATCCTAACACAATGTTTGTTGATCCCTTTGTTGAGCAGCCTACAATCAGTTTAATTTGTGATGTTTTTGAACCTGCTACCAAAGAAAAATATACAAGATGTCCTCGTAACATCGCTCAAAAATCAGAGGCCTATCTCATTTCAACCGGAATGGCGGATACAGTTTATTACGGACCCGAGGCTGAATTTTTCATTTTTGATGATGTGAGATTTGATTCACAGCCGAACAGCCAATTTTACTTTGTTGATTCAATCGAGGGGAGATGGAACAGTGGAAGAGATGAAGGTCCAAATCTCGGTTATAAGCCCAGATTCAAAGAAGGGTATTTCCCGGTCCCTCCAACCGATGCCTTGATGGATCTTAGAAATGAAATGGTAACTAATTTGATAAATAGCGGAATTGATGTTGAAGCTCAGCATCATGAAGTTGCAAGCGGCGGGCAATGTGAAATTGATTTACGGTTCCAGCCATTAGTAAAAGCTGCAGATCAGCTTTTAATGTTCAAGTACATCGTAAAAAATACAGCAAAGAAAAACAACAGGACTGTAACTTATATGCCAAAGCCTATTTTTGGCGATAACGGAAGCGGAATGCACGTTCACATGAGCTTATGGAAGAAAGGTAAACCGCTTTTTCCGGGTTCTGGTTATGCCGGATTGAGTGAGATGGCTTTGTATTTCATTGGCGGCTTGCTAAAGCATGCGCCTTCTTTGTTAGCATTTACAAATCCTACAACTAATTCTTATAAAAGATTGGTTCCGGGATTTGAAGCTCCGGTAAATCTTGCATACTCGCAAAGAAATAGAAGTGCATCGATAAGAATTCCGATGTACTCATCAAGTCCGAAAGCAAAGCGAGTAGAATTCAGATGTCCTGATCCGTCATGTAATCCTTATCTCGGATTCGCTGCGATGCTCATGGCTGGATTGGATGGAATTACTAATCGGATTGATCCGGGCGATCCTTTAGATAAAGATATTTATGATATGGAGCCAGAAGAGTTGGTGAATGTTCCTTCTACGCCGGGAAGCTTAGGTGAAGCTCTCGAATGTTTGAGGAATGATCACGAATATCTTCTTAAGGGTGATGTGTTTACTGAAGATGTTATTGAGACATGGATAAAGTACAAAATAGACAAGGAAGTGAAGCCAATGGCTCTGCAACCGCATCCTTATGAATTCGGACTTTATTACGATGTTTAATTAATAAAGTTCGAAGTAATTAAAACTAGGGTTAGAGCGAGAGAAATACTCGCTCTATTTTTATAATCTCGAATTAATCTTAAAATAAAAAGAGAATAACTATGGGCAAGTACAGGTTTGTTCCTTTTGTCATACTAATTATGATTGCAATCCTTGGGGCTTTTTTGAATTATAATTATTCACATGTAACGGGCGGGCCGGCTTCAGCAGCTGATATTGCATGGATGTTAACAGCAACAGGGCTGGTACTTTTAATGACCCCTGGCCTCTCGTATTTTTATGGTGGAATGGTCAGCTCTAAAAATATAATTTCCACGATGCTGCAAAGTGTAATAGCTATGAGTGTGATAAGCATTGTATGGGTAGTGGTAGGATTTAGTCTTGGATTTGGAGACTCAATCGGAGGAATTATAGGTAATCCATTCACTTACTTCATGTTTCGAGGTGTTAATGGAGATACGCATCCAACATTATCGCCAACTGTTCCCTTACTTTTGTTTGCCATGTTTCAATTAAAGTTCTCAATTATCACCCCTGCTCTAATAACAGGTTCTTTTGCCGAGCGGGTTCGTTTCTCTTCGTACATACTCTTTATGATATTATTTACGCTTTTTATATACTCACCGCTAGCTCATATGACTTGGCATCCTGATGGATTATTGAGAAAGATGGGGGTTTTGGATTTTGCCGGAGGGACAGTCGTTCATATGTCTGCTGGTTTTGCCGCTTTAGCTGGAGCTATATTACTTGGAAGAAGACGATCACATTTAAAAAATGAACGACACATTCCTGCAAACATACCATATGTAATTCTTGGAACTGGTCTGTTGTGGTTTGGATGGTTTGGTTTCAATGCTGGTTCTGCAATGGGTGCAAATAGTTTGGCTGTTCTTGCCTTTGCAACTACAAACACCGCGTCCGCCGCAGCCGCGCTTTCATGGATATTCTTTGATGTTCTACGAGGGAAAAAGGCCTCGGCATCGGGCGCAAGCATAGGTGCAGTTGTTGGACTAGTAGCTATCACTCCGGCTGCTGGTTTTGTATCGGTTGGTGCTAGCATTTTCATTGGAGCCGTTGCAAGTATTGTAAGTAATCTTGCAGTAACATGGAAATCAAAATCTACCCTGGATGATACTTTAGATGTTTTTCCCTGTCATGGTTTGGGAGGAATTGTTGGAATGATCATGACCGGAATTTTTGCTAACGAGGTTGGATTAATTTATGGACAGACAAAAACCTTTTTTATTCATATTCTTGCTCTAGTAATTGTTTCAGTTTTTACATTTGGAGGGTCATACTTATTGTATAAATTAACTGATATTTTGATACCGCTTCGTGTTACTAAAGAGCAGGAAGAAATGGGATTGGATCTTAGCCAGCATGATGAAAGTGTTCATTAGTATCTAATTTACAACAAAGTGATTTCTTGCGTTCGCCGTGAACGAGGGAATTGGCTTTTTAATCCTGCTTCGGTAGATACGGCGGTTCCTAGAGTATAATTCTCATATTTCATTAAGTATTGTCCTCTCTCTGAACTTAAAGATTTTACTGTACTGCCGTCTAGGTAAGATTTCAGTTCTCCCATATTTTTTAATTCAATAATATTTTTTGATATATGTTTTGATAAAACCTGTGTAGCTTGTGTATTAAGAACTATCCTGTTGTCTTTATTTATTGTGCCGAACTTAGTCCCGATTCTTTCAAATATTCCAGGGTTCGGATCTGTCCAGTTTTTATCAACAAAATAAATATCATTATTTTTAACTATGTATCTGTATTGATCAAGAACTTGATTTGCTATCCCAAATTCTTTTTGGATGTGGTATAAAAGATTCTTAATCCTTTTGTCATTCACTTCTAAAAGTCTGATATCTCTTAAATGCATTCCTCTTTTATGCGGAGTTTCTGTCTCTCCAGTTTTCTTTAGCTTAATTATGAAAAATCCATCCGATTCCACCTCCCATGGTAATATTCTTTTAGCTTTATCAAGCGAATGAGCTACACTTTGACCATTGTAAAATGTAATTCCGTTTTTGGCAGGAATTTGAATTTCAAAATCAAGAACTTCAATTGGATATTTCTTGAGAATCTTATCAACAATTAATTCATTTTCTTCAACGGTAAGAGTGCAAGTTGAGTAGACAACTTCGCCCCCGACTTTTAACATTTTAATTGCTGAAACCAGAAGCTTAAGCTGAAGTTCAGAAAGCCGTTTAACCCGCTCTAAAGTCCACCAATCATTTACCTCAACTTTTTTTTGAACGATTCCCAAACCGCTGCATGGTGCATCAACAAGAATTTTGTCGAAGTAATCATTGTAAATAGTATTTAGCTGTTCGCCTTTAAAATGAGTTACTCCAACATTCATTTGGTTCATACGGTCAACATTGTGAACTAAAGATTTTAATCTATCAAGCTGAATTTCATTTGCGACAATTGTGCCTTTGTTGTTCATTATTTCCCCAAGCTCTGTAGTTTTAGAACCCGGAGCGGCACACAAATCCAAAACGGTATCAGTTTCACCCGGATTAAGAACTAAAGGTGGTATGAAGGATGAATATGATTGAATGTAATAGTGACCCAAAATATGTTCAAGCGTTTTCCCCAACAGATTTTGGGGATCTGTTACTTTTAAGATGTTGGGATAATTCGGAACAACCTCACATTGAATACTATATTTTTTACTAAGTGCTATGCTCAATTCTTGAGAAGTGATTCTTGATTGATTTACTCGTATAAACTGAGAAGGCTGTTTTTTGACTAACTCTTGGTAAGATTTGGTTAAATCGGTGCCATAAATTGAAGTGATATAATTTATTATGTTATCACTGATATAGTTCAATTGAAATTATTTTAGCCGAATTAAATTTAGATGATTAAATATTTGGTTTAAAATTTCAGTAAAGTTCTTAGCTCCTGGAAACTTATTCCGGTAATCTTGATCAATTTTTCTGATAATTGAATCCAAATACTTTTCATACTTGATTGTCATATCTCTTATGATAGAATCATGAGTCGGAACAACGAGAACTTTTGGTTTATTTCTATTCGCGTAAATAAAATATTTCGCCTTTTCATAGCTTTCAACTCTAAAAACCTCTGATCCTTCCGCATTAATCAGCTCGTACTCGCCAAAAAATTCTTTTCCAATTAAAAGACCTAATCCAGGAAGCTTATAGTTCTTATATTCTGTTGTCACAGCAAAATCCGCCGGAAAGTTCTTTATTGCTTCAGAATTGAGATTACGAATCCAACTTGATATGAAACTTTTCTCATCCATTTGGCTGGTAATTTGGCAAATTAAATTAAATGGGACTGCGGAATTGTTGCTTCAATTTATGTCGAAAAAATCACCTAAGCATTTAATATATGATTATAGAATTCTTCATACATCGGAATAACTTTTGACTCATCAAATTTATTTATTGTTCTCTCTCTCGAACTTTTAGAAAACGCTTCGTACTTCTTATCATTAGTCAGAAGATCGACAACATATTTTGCCATTCTATCAACGTCGCCAATTTCTGCGATAAATCCCGTTTCATTATGCTTTATTAATTCAGGTAAACCGCCAACACTTGAGCTGACGACAGGTTTGCCGCACGACATAGCTTCCAAAGCTGCGAGTCCAAAGCTTTCTGATTGTGAGGGAATTAAAAATATATCTGCTGAATTTAATATCTCCACTAATCCCTCCTGTTTTCCTAAAAACTTAACATGATCCGTCAAATTAAGCTGGCGGGCGAGCCTTTCGCATTCAGACCTATCCGGTCCGTCACCAACCAAAAGAAGTTTTGTTGGCACTTCTTTGATAACTTTTTCTAAAATTCTTATTGTGTCGGTAACTCTTTTCACTTGGCGGAAATTTGAAGTGTGAACCAAGACTTTCTCGCCATCGGGAGCGATATGTTTCCTAAACTTGCATGCCTCCATTGGTTTGAAAAATTCTGTGTCAATAAAATTGGGAATTACTTCTATGTTTTTATCTATATAATAATTAGTAATTGTTTTTTCTTTTAAGAATCTTGATACTGCAGTAACACCA
>JBGSOQ010000162.1:0-9397 GCA_041739035.1 Ignavibacteriaceae bacterium
TCAAAAGCTTGGTTATGTTGATTCTCAGACTATTCTGACCCAGCTTCCCGAATCAATAAAAGCCCAGGGTGATCTGGATGCACTTACAAATAAATGGACAGCTCAGCTGGATAGCATGACGCAGGGTTATCAGGCGGCTTTGGCGAACTATCAGAAACAAGCAAATACAATGCCTGATGATAAAAAATTGGCTGCCCAGCAAAATCTTATTGCACAAGAACAAACCTTAATTGATTTCAGAAGACAAAAATTTGGACAGGGAACGGGTGAAATTTATAAGAAACAGGAAGAACTGTTTAATCCTGTGAAAGAAAAAATTTATAGTGCAATTGCAGAAGTTGCAAAGCGGGAAGGTATGCAATTTGTATTTGATAAAAGTGGCGATATAATTCTTCTCTACGCTGATTCGGCTTTTGATATTACTTATCAAGTTCTGGACAAACTTAAAAGAGGCAACTAGTAATCGGTTGCACGGAACAGTCATGTTAATTTATTTATTTAATTCTGATTAGGTGTTAAAATGAAAAAAATATTTTCCTTATCATTTCTTTTGGTAATTGCAATTACCAGTGTAACCAATGGACAATTAAAAATCGGCTATGTGGATTCAGATTCTATTATGGATAAATTTCCCGATGCTCAGGATGCCAGACAAAAACTGGATGCGTTTATTCAGGATTGGCAAACCGAGTTGAGCAAAATCGAGACTAGCTGGAAAACCAAGTACGATGACTATGAAAAACGTAAGCTAATTATGACTGATCAAACAAGGGCTGAAACCGAATCTGAGCTTATCAAGCTTGAACAACAAATTAGTGACTATCGGGAAAAAAAATTCGGTACAAATGGTGAACTTTTCCAGAAACAAGATGAAATAATGAAACCGATTCAGAATAAAGTTTTTACTGCAATTAAAGATATTGCTAAAGATGAAGATCTAGATTTTATTTTTGACAGAAGCGGTGATGTTATGCTTCTTTTTGCAAAGGATGAATACGACCTTACAGCTTTAGTTTTAGAAAAATTAAAACTGAAATAAATCATTTTTGACTAAAATGAAAATTACATTAAAGGAAGTTGCAGAAATTGTTGACGGAAAATTAATCGGTAATGAAGAAATTGTAATTAAAAATCTTGCAAAAATTGAAGAGGCCGAATCGGGTGATCTGACTTTTTTGTATTTACCTGCATACTTCAAATATTTTCCCACTACTCATGCCTCTGCTATTTTAGTTAAACCGGACTTCAAGAAAATACGTGAAGATATTTCCTACATCGAAGTTAAAGATCCCAACAAAGCGTTCTTTAAAATTGTTAATCATTTTTTTACGCCTGATTTTGTGCTTGAGGGAATTGATTCAACGGCTTTCATACATTCCAAAGCCAAGATAGGGAAGAATGTTTCGTTGGGTAAAAATACTGTAATCTCATCGGGTTGTGTAATTGGTGATAACGTAAAAATATTTCATAACACAGTTTTGCATGATGATGTAGTGGTGGGAAATGGTTGCTTATTTTTTTCTAATGTAAGTGTCCGTGAAAAATGTGTTATCGGAAATAGAGTGATTATCCATTCCGGAACAGTGGTTGGTTCAGATGGTTTTGGTTATGATGCTGATGAAAAAGGAGTGTTTCAAAAAATTCATCAGATAGGTATTGTTAAGATCGAAGATGACGTTGAACTTGGAGCAAATGTTTGCGTTGACAGAGCTTCGACGGGAGCGACAGTAATTAAAAAAGGTGTGAAGATTGATAATCTTGTTCATGTAGCTCATAACGTTTTAATTGGTGATAATACTGCAATTGCCGCTCAAGCTGGAATATCAGGAAGCACAAAAATCGGAAAAAATTGTTTGATTGCTGGTCAAGTTGGAATTGTCGGTCACATTGAAATAGCAGATAACGTTACACTAATTGCACAGGCAGGAGTATCAAAAGGTATTCCCAAACCCGGAATGTATTTTGGTTCTCCCGCTAAAGAAATGAGTACTGCATTAAGATTGGAGGGTCATATTAGATCCCTTCCGGATTATGCAAAGAAAATTCATCAGCTTGAAACTCAAGTAAAAGAGCTTCTTGATAAGGTTTCTAAATTTGAAAAGAGTTAAAACTAAGAAACTAGTATCATTCCGATTTATTGTATTTATAAGCCCATCTTACTATTTTGAAAAACATTTTTTTAATTAATTCTCAAAATTTATCTCCAAAAATCAAGGATAGCTCATGTTAGAGCAACAAAGGACAATTGCAAAGTCGGTTTCACTATCGGGAATCGGACTTCATACTGGCACATCATGTATAATGACTTTCAAACCATCTCATGAAAACACGGGGATTAAATTTGTTCGGACTGATTTAGGCGGATCGCCGGAAATTCCTGCAACTTCGGATAACGTAGTTGATATATCTCGAGGAACAACCCTTGGTATTGGTGAAGCAAAGGTTCATACAGTCGAACATGTACTTGCAGCTATTGTTGGTTTACAAATCGATAATATCATTATTGAACTTGATGGCATCGAACCACCGGTAATTGATGGAAGCGCAAAACCTTATGTCGATATTTTACAGGAAGCGGGTTTTGTTCAGCAGGAGGCACCAAAGGATTATTTAATAATTGATGAAACAGTAATGTATCACGATGAAAATAATCAAATAGATATTGTTGCTTTACCACTAGACAGCTATCGGGTTACAGTAATGGTGGATTACCAAAATCCAGCTTTGGGTAGCCAGCATACCGGGTTATTTGATCTCGAGAAAGAGTTTGTTAATGAATTTTCTTCAGCCAGAACTTTTTGTTTCTTGAGCGAAGTTGAATCCTTGGCCGATAGGGGTTTAATTAAAGGTGGTGACATTGATAATGCCATAGTTATTGTTGATCACAAAGCGAATGATGAAGAACTGGAGAAGCTTAGAAAAAAAATTGGTCTTAAAAGTAAAATATCAATTGGTGAAAACGGTATACTGAATAATAAAGAGCTTCGATATAGAAATGAACCTGTGCGGCATAAACTTTTAGATCTTCTTGGTGATTTAGCATTAATTGGAGCGCCGCTGAAAGCTCAAATTCTTGCTGCCAGACCCGGACATAGAGCAAATGTTGAGTTTGCAAAACAAGTGAGAAAACTTTATCAGCAGAAAAAAATTGTTAAGAAGTATCAGCTTGTTAAGAAAGAGGGAGTTGTATTTGATGTCAACGCCATTCAAAAAATTTTACCGCACAGATATCCCTTTTTGTTAGTGGACAAAATCATTCATCTCGAACTTGATAAAAAAGTAATTGGCGTAAAATCGGTTACGGTAAATGAACCGTTTTTCCCCGGTCACTTCCCGGGACAACCAATTATGCCTGGAGTTTTGATAATTGAGGCGATGGCGCAAACCGGTGGAATTATGTTATTAAATTCAATTGGTGATATGCAGAATAAACTTGTGGTCTTCATGCAAATAAATAATGCTAAATTCAGAAAACCTGTTGTTCCTGGCGACACACTCCATCTTGAAATTGAGATGCTGAATAAAAAGAGTAGGATTTTTAATATGAAAGGCAGAGCTTTTGTTAACGATAATTTGGTCGCTGAAGCCGAATTCATGGCTGGAATCACAGATAAAGATCCACAACCTGATAAGGTGTGATTATTATGCAGAATATTCATCCTACTGCTATTGTAAGTCCTAAAGCAAAACTCGGCGAAAATATTACAGTTAATGCATATGCAATTATTCATGAAAATGTGGAAATAGGAAATGACTGCATAATTGGTCCGCATGCTGTACTTTATGATGGTGCTCGGTTGGGCAATCGAGTAAAAATTCATCAGGCGGCTTCAATAGCTCACGTCCCACAGGATTTAAGTTTCCGAAATGAAGAATCAGTTTTTATTATCGGTGACGATACAACTATTCATGAGTTTGTCACTTGTCACCGTGGAACAAAATCAACCGGCTTTTCTAAAATTGGTAAAAATTGTTTACTAATGGCTTATGCACATGTCGCTCATGACATTACAATTGGTAACAACTGCATTTTGGCTAACGGAGTTCAGCTTGGCGGACATGTTGTCGTTGAAGACTATGCAATCATTGGCGGTTTAACCGGCGTTCATCAGTTTTGCAGGGTTGGTCAGCATTCGATGATAGGTGGTGTCTTTAAAGTTTCGCAAGATGTTCCACCGTTTGTTCTTGCTGCACGTCATCCATTAAAATTTAGTGGTTTGAATATTATTGGACTCCGTCGGCGGGGTTTTACCAAAGAGGATATTGATTCTCTAAAAAGAACATACGATTATATCTATAATAAATCATTAAATGTATCGCAGGCAGTTAAAATAATTGAAGCTGAGTTGAGCGAAAATAAATATGTGCGACAGGTTTTAAACTTTATTAAAACAAGTAAAAGAGGGCTGATAGGAAAATGAAATGGCGCGTGCTTGATTCGGGATTTAACACCGGCAAAATAAATATGGATTTTGATATTCAATTAGCTGAATCATGTAATCCGGATGAAGTTATATTGCGATTTTATAGATGGGACCCATATTGTATTTCTTTAGGCGCAAATCAAAAAATTGAAGAAATTAATATCGAAAAATCAAAACAGGATAATATTGATGTTGTATATCGTCCTACCGGCGGGCGCGCAATTCTTCATGCTGAAGAGCTGACGTACTCAATAGTGTATCCTCTTGATGAAAACACTTCTTTCCGAAATATCTATCATGAAGTTAATCTTGCCTTAATTAAAGGTATGATTAATTACAACTCGGCGCTGTCACTTTTAGAAATGGAAAATATTCAACCAAACTTTCCTACTGTTTATAAGGAACAATTATCAGCTTTGTGTTTTGCTGTTCCGGCTAAAAGTGAAATAAAGTATGAAGGTAAAAAGCTTGTTGGAAGTGCCCAAAAAAAAATGAAACATGCTTTACTTCAGCATGGATCAATTTTATGCGGTAACTATCACTTAAGAATTATTGAGTATTTAAATCTTTCGCACCAAAAAATATCTCTGTTCAAAGAAGAACTTTCTAACAAGACAACAGATCTTTCTTCAATTCTTGGTGAAGAGATAAATTACTTAAAACTCACAGAATCGTTAATTGAAGGGTTTAATGATCATTTCAGAGCTGATATGAAATTAATTGTGCAAGAAGAAGCGGTCTCTTAATTATTTACAAATACATTTTAAGATGTTATGGGAAATGAGCAACAGTTTAAAAGAATTGCCGCCAAAGAATTAAACTTATTAAAGCAAAAGGGTATCAAAATAACCGCTTTGACTGCTTACGATTTCATCATAAGATTAAATATACAGACTTCCGGAATTGGTACTGGTCTCCATAGCAATGGACAAATTATTGTTTCAGCATTACTCTTAGGATGAAGAATATCAGCCGCCAAATTTACTTTATACTTGCAATTTTTGGTTTTGCATTTTTAATAAATCACGCGTCCTTAGCTCAAGTTTCCTCGAAAGCAATTCTTGAAAATGTTTCAGTTACATCTGTAAGAGATGAGCCAAATTATATTTGGATTGCAACTTATGGGCAGGGTATCTACCGCTATACAAAAAATGATGATAAATGGGCAAACTTCTCAACCAGCAATAACAGCATAGACAATGATTTATTTTCATGCATTGCCGTAAGTGAAGATTACGTTTGGGCCGGATCAATCGAAGGTTTGTATACTTATGATAAAAAAAGAAAAACTTGGAGAAAAAGAAAATTTGCAGTGGGTGGGGAAATGGGTAATTGGATTCGTTCTCTTTGTTATGATAAAAAAGAAAATACCTTGTGGATAGGAAGATTTAAAAATCTGACTGAGCTAAATGTTAAAAAACAAAAATTTATCGAACATGACCTCACGCAGAATAATGATTCTAAAACAAATACCATCAAATCAATAAAAATGGATGGTGATAGCCTAATTTGGTTTGGTTCTGAATCAGGAGTTCATGTTTTTAACAAAATGGTAAAAGATTCAGCGTCCGCATGGAAGTTCATAAATAACAAAAGGGGTTTTAACACCGATGGAGACGCGATTTCAATTTCCGATTTTCTTTTTGAGGGGGATAATGTTTGGTTTGCTACAGATGAATTTGTGACTCCACAGCAGCCAAATTTTAATGTTGGAGGCATTTACAAATTTAATCGAAAACTCCATTGGGAAAGAATTTCAAAGCAGGATGGTTTGCCCGGTAATGGAGTATATTGTTTGGAAAGAACGGGAAATAAAATTTGGGCCGCTGTTTATGCTTTTGACAAGAAGAACAAAAAGGAATATGGAAAAGGATTTGTAATAATTGATAGAATTACGGGTAAGGTTTCTATGATTGATCTCAATCAAACCCAAATAAGTTCATCACTGGTACAAACTTTTTATTTTGACGGTGATGCAATGTGGGTCGGAACAGATAAAGGATTATTTAAATATTCCATTACAAACCCATTAGCTCGGTGGGATATGAAGAAAAAGGAACCAAAAAAAAGTAAAAAGAAGTAAGATCGTGATGATTTTTAGGTATTTAGAACATTAGTGGACAATTTTTCGTTTAGAGCAGTGCTAATAGCATAGCGTCTTAAATTGCATTTCAAAACCTCTATAGTTAATTTTGACCTCGTTTAATCCAACTTAGACTAAATACGATAAGAAAAATAAAATGAATAATAATTTTGAGTAACCACTTTTTTTTGATCGGAGTAACTTTTAGATGATTAATTTTTTTAAGAAGATATTTGGTGATAAGCACACTAAAAATGTTAAGGAATTGTGGCCTATTGTCGAAGAAATCAACCAGGAATATGAAAAGATAAAGAATCTTTCTGAAGATGAATTACGTGGAAAGACGACAGAATTCAAAGAAAAAATTCAGAATCATACTACTGATACCCGCCGGAAAATTGATGAACTCCGCGCGAAACTGCAATCAGATGAAGATTTTGATAGAAATTCTGCATATGATGAACTTGATAATCTGGAAGAACAATTGAATGGTGATTATGAAGATATTATGAATGAAATTCTTCCTGAAGCATTCGCTGTTGTTAAATGTACATGTGAAAGACTTGTCGGAAAATCCTGGACCGTGGCAGGTAATAAAAGTACTTGGGAAATGGTTCCTTACGATGTACAGCTTATGGGTGGAGTGGTTCTCCATCAGGGCAAAATTGCTGAAATGACTACCGGTGAGGGAAAAACACTTGTTGCGACTTTTCCTTTATACTTAAATGCACTTACGGGAAGAGGTGTTCATCTTATTACTGTAAATGATTATCTCGCTCTTCGTGACAGCGAATGGATGGGAGAGATTTACAAATTCCATGGTTTAACAATCGGAGTCATTCTTAATACAATGACGCCCGACCAGCGTAAAGTTCAATACAACTGCGACATTACTTACGGGACAAATAATGAATTTGGATTTGATTATTTGCGCGACAACATGGCAATAGATAAAGAATACCAAGTTCAGCGAATACATAATTATGCAATTGTGGATGAGGTAGACTCAGTATTAATCGATGAAGCGCGAACACCGCTGATAATTTCAGGTCCGGTCGACATTGATGATCATAAGTTCAACGAGATGAAACCGCGAATAGAAAGATTGCACAGATTACAATCGAACTTGGTCTCTAAGCTAGTTTCTGATGCTGAAGCAATTCTAAACGATGAAAACAATCAGAATGAATCTGAAGCGGGAAAATTATTATTGAGAGCACAGCGGGGACTTCCAAAACACAGCAAGCTTGCAAAAGTTCTTAGCGAACCCTCGTATAAAAAATTAGTTCAAACAACTGAACTAGAATTTTTACGTGAAAAAGCAAAAAATATGCATGTCATAGATGATGAACTGTATTTCGTAATTGATGAAAAGAATAATACACTTGATTTAACTGAAAAAGGGAGAGAAGAACTCGCTAAAGGTACAGGAATGGAGAAAGAATATTTTATTCTACCTGATCTTGGCACTGAGATAAGTAAATTTGAGAATGATACCAACTTATCTCTTGAAGAAAAGATAAAGAAGAAGGATGCACTTTATCAGAAATACTCTGAAAGCAGTGATAGAATTCATACCTTAAACCAGCTATTAAAAGCGTATACTTTATTTGAAAAAGATGTTGAGTATGTAATTACAGAAGAAGGAAAAATTGCAATTGTTGATGAATTTACAGGCCGTGTTTTGCCGGGCAGAAGATACTCCGACGGGCTTCATCAGGCAATTGAGGCAAAAGAAAACGTGAAAGTTGAACGAGATACTCAGACCTTAGCCACGATTACACTTCAAAATTATTTTAGAATGTATAATAAGCTTGCGGGAATGACGGGAACTGCAGAGACGGAAGAATCCGAGTTTTTTGAAATTTACAAATTACCGGTTGTAGTTGTACCAACAAATAGACCAATGATACGCGATGATCAGGATGATGCAGTGTATCGAACAAAGAGAGAGAAATACAATGCTGTAATTGATCAGTTAGAATCTTTAAGAGCAGAAAGAAGGCCTGTGCTTGTCGGTACAACCTCCGTCGAGGTCTCGGAAACAATCAGCAGAATGCTAAAGCGAAAAAACATTCCTCATAATGTTCTAAATGCTAAACAGCATCAGCGGGAAGCTGAAGTTGTAGCGCATGCCGGAGAAGCCGGGGCTATTACAATAGCAACGAATATGGCTGGTCGTGGAACGGATATTAAACTCGGAGCAGGTGTTGTAGAAAAAGGCGGGCTTTATATTCTTGGAACTGAGCGGCATGAGTCACGGCGTATTGACAGACAATTGCGAGGAAGAGCTGGAAGGCAGGGAGATCCCGGCGTTTCTAAATTCTACTTATCACTTGAAGATGATTTAATGAGGCTATTTGGAAGCGATAGAATTTCGACTGTGATGACGAAAATGGGAATTAAGGATGGCGAGGTTATTGAGCACCCGATGATTACGAAATCCGTTGAGCGCGCTCAGAAGAAAGTTGAGGAGAATAACTTCTCAATTAGAAAAAGATTGTTGGAATACGATGATACCATGAATTCCCAGCGTGAAGTAATTTACACACGCAGAAATAGGGCTCTTCAAGGCGATCGGCTCAAAGGCGAAATATTTGATTTGCTCGATGAATTTGTAGGAGATTTAGTTGACAAACATTTTGATGATGCTAACGCTCAAAAATTGAAAGAAGATGTGCTTCATCATTTACTTGTAGATATAAATATTCCCGCAGAACAATTTGAAACCTTAGGAAGTGATGGACTGAAAGATAAAATTCTTCAAGCGGCTAAAGAATTCTATAAGAAAAAAGAAGAGATGATCAGTTCAGAATTAATGGCACGACTTGAAAGGTATGCGACCTTGAGCGTAATAGATCACAAATGGAAAGAACATCTCCGTGAAATG
>JBGSOQ010000175.1:0-5399 GCA_041739035.1 Ignavibacteriaceae bacterium
AATAATATGATTCTTGCAGTTCATGCTGAAGATAAGAATCGAATTAAAGAACGAATGAAGAAATACCAGAGCAAAAATCAAAATGATTGGAGCGCTTACTGTAAATCAAGAGATGACATTGCTGAAGAGAAAGCAATAGAATTGCTAATTGAAATTGCTTCAATCACTAATTGCAGAATTCATATCGTTCATCTTAGTTCCGAAAAAGGGTTAAAGCAAATTAGAAAAGCCCAAGCATTAGGTTTGAATATTACAGCAGAAACATGTCCGCATTATTTGTACTTCACTCAACATGATTTTAAGAACAAAAATATTTCCGCCTTTCTAAAAACTGCGCCTCCAGTAAAGAAAATTTCTGACCGGTCAGCATTATGGAAGGGATTAGCTGATGGAACACTTTCATTTCTTACAACTGATCATGCTGGCTGTAATCCTAAAAAAGAGAAATCATTAAAGAATTTTTGGGAAGTGTATGGCGGAATTCCTGGTGTCGAACATCGAGTTCCATTTTTATTCAGCGAAGGATTTTTAGAAGAAAAACTTACGCTTCAAAAAACAATAGAATTGCTATCAACAAATGCTACTGAATTTTTCAAGCTTGAGCAAAAAGGGAAATTGGAAACCGGCAAAGATGCTGACTTCGCTTTAGTTAATTTGTGGAAAAGCGAAATTATTAAAAGCCGCAATATGCATTCTAAAGGCAAATACACACCATTTGAAGGCGTCACCTTCAATGCACAGGTTGAAAAAACAATTTTACGCGGTCAGACAATAATGGATAGAGGTAAAAAATTTATTGCTAAACCCGGTGTTGGAAAATTTATAAGACTAAACAATGAATAATAAACCTCTGCTAATTAAGAATGCATGGATTTGTCAAATTGAATCCGAGAGTGTAAATCCCCTTTTCGGAAACTTGATAATTGAAAACGGCTTCATCACAAAAATAAATTCTATCGATGATTCTGTACCTAAAAAAGATTTTGATATTATCGATGCACAAGGAAGAGTTGTCACTGTTCCGAATGTAAACTTCCACGATCATATTTATTCACGATTAGCAAAAGGTTTACCGTTACATGGATCAATGGAAAATTTTCCGGAGATACTCGAAAACCTGTGGTGGAAATTGGACCTTTTGTTAGACCATGAGATGATAAAAGCATCTGTAAATATGGCCGCAATCGAATCAATTCGAAATGGAGTGACGTATATTTTTGATCATCATTCCTCCCCTTCGCACACTCTTGGCAGTTTGAATATTATTAAAGATACTCTTTGCGAGTTTAACATTAGAAGTGTTTTATGCTTTGAAACAACTGATAGAAATGGCGAGCAGCTAAAAGTAGAAGCATTGAAAGAGAATCAAGACTATATTCTCTACAACAGAGATGATGATTCTAAGGCGATATTTGGTCTGCATGCATCTTTTACTTTAGATGATTCAACTCTTTCATCCGTTAGAGGTTTTATAGAAAAGAATAACATTGGAATTCATATTCATATATGTGAGGATGAATCTGATCGAAGCCTTAGCTTGAAGAAATATGGGAAAACACCTGTCCAAAGATTATTGGATTACAACCTTGTGAATGAGCGAAGCATTTTAGTTCATGGCGTTCATCTTACAAAAGAAGAATTAGACTTATTAAAAAATAAGAAGCCCAATCTTGCAATTAATTTAGATTCAAATCTGAATAATTCAGTTGGAACTCCAAAGTTTGAAAATATTCCTGAAGATATTTCAATTCTCTGTGGAACAGATGGAATGCATGCGAATATTTCACATTCGCAAAAGCAATTGTTTCTGATGCTGCGCAACCAAGGTTTCAGTTTTGATAAAGCATTTTACGTATTCAGAAAAATGTATTTTGATCAGCTTAATTTTGTTGGAAAATATTTTGCGGATTTCACATCCCTTCAAACCGGAGATCGTGCTGATTTAATTATCTGGGACTACGTTCCACCGACTCCAATTGATCAAAGCAATTTCTTTAGTCATTACATTTATGGGATTCTAGAACGGCAAATTCATTCTGTTGTGCAAAACGGAAATATGCTTTTGAACAATTTTGCATTGGTCGGTGTAGATGAAACCGAAATTAATAATTACATTTACTCGCAAGGTAAAAGATTATCTGACATGATGAGGTAATGACGGTTTTAAACACAACATGATGTCAAGCTGAACTTGTTTCAGCTTCTGTAGTTTTATTTTAACCAAAATTATAGATTCCTAAACAAGTTCGGAATGACGGTATGAGAAAAACCTCAACCAGACTCTGTTCACTCAAAAAAATTGATGAAAAATTCTTTCAACATAGTAGGCAGACCTGTGATCCGGCAAGATGGTTTAGAAAAAGTAACCGGCAAAGCCAAATTCGCTGACGATTTTAACGAACCAGGACAACTATTTGGTGTAATGGTACGTGTTCCAACTGCCCATGCGACAATTGATAAGATTGATTATTTTGAAATAATAAAATGCTCGCCGAATATTGTTATTATTGATTCAAATGACATCAAGGGGTTGAAGAAAGTTGGCCCGATCAGACAAGACCAGCCAATATTTTCTTATGAGAAAATTGTTACACCTGGCGATGTTGTTGCAATGTTAGTCGGCGAATTTGAAGATGAACTAAAAGCGCTAACAAAAAAAATAAAAATAAAGTTTACGAAATTGCCTGTTCTAATTGATTCATCAAAAGCCCTCGATCCCGATGCTCCCCAAATTCATCCTCAATATGAAAACAATCTTATCGTACATTATCCACTTCGTAAAGGCGATATTAAAAAAGGTTTCCAAGAAAGCGATTTCATTCATGAGGAAACATACTCAACTCAATTCATTGAACATGCATACATCGAACCCGAAGCAGTTCTGGCAATTCCACTTGAAGGCGAAAAAGGAATTAAAATAATCGGCAGCATCCAAAACCCTTTCACAGCCAGAAAGGTAGTTGCCCAAGTTTTAGATTGGCCTCTGACAAAAGTAAGAATAGTACAGGCAGAGTTAGGCGGCTCATTTGGGGGAAAAGATGATTCGATGAATATTCTCGCCGCTCGAGCTGCAGTTGCCGCTTTGAAAGCAAGTCGCCCTGTAAAGATTCATTATTCACGAGAAGAATCAATTCTCGAATCTTACAAACGCCATCCGTATAAAATGAAATATAAAGTCGGTTGCCGAAAAGATGGTAAAATCATTGCAATGAAAATTGACATACTTGCTGATGGTGGTGCTTATGCTTCGCAAAGTCCTTTTGTAACTTGGCGCAGCGTCGTGCAAGCAACTGGACCCTATGAAATTGAAAATGTTTGGACTGATGTGAAAGCAGTTTACACAAACAATCCATACACAGGTGCAATGCGTGGATTTGGTTCGCCGCAGCCGATCTTTGCTCAAGAATCTATAATGGATGAACTTGCAATTAAGCTTGGGATGACTGCTGAAGAAATTAGAAAGATAAATGGATTTAAAACTGGTTCAATTACTGCAAGCGGCCAAAAATTAGAGAATCATGATGTTAATCTGATGAAAGTATTGGAAACTGCAATTCAAGAAACCAACTTTACTTCTAAGTGGAAAGAGTATAGCAAAAATAAAATAGATAACTATCAACTTGATAAAATTTCCGAAGAGAATAAAGAGCAGCTAATTCTAAAGAAAAAAGATTTTATTAATCCAAAAGAACTGATGCAAAAAGGAATTGGATTATCAATAAGCTATCGAGGTTGTTCTTTAGGCGCTGAGGGAATTGATGCTGTTGCTGCTTATCTTTCTGTTCAGAATGATGGTTCAGTTTATTTACTTTCTGGTTTAGCAGAGAATGGTCAAGGACTTAGAACTACCTTCTCAATCGTCGCTGCAGAAGTTTTAGGAATCTCTCCGAATAATATTTATTACTTAGAAACGGATACCGGACTAATACCAGACAGCGGACCTACAGTCGCTTCTCGTTCGACTTTGATGGGAGGAGGAGCTATTAAATCTGCGGCAGAGATTATTAAAAAGCGACTTGAAGAAACGCTTGCAAAAGAATGGAATCTTAAATCACAATCTGAAATTATTTTTGCAAATGGATTTGTTTACGCAAAAGAAAATCAAAAACAAAAAATTTCCTTCAAAGATTTATGTCTTATAGCATATAAAAAAGGGGTAAGTTTAGCAGCAATGGGCTGGTATAAAGGTCCCGATGTTAATTGGGATGAACACACCGGACAAGGTTCCGCTTACTTCACGTATGTTTATGGCTGTCAAGTTGCGGAAGTAACTGTGAATATAGCCACCGGACAAGTTTACATCGATAAAATAACTGCCGTTCATGATCCTGGAAAAGTTATAAACTTGTTGGGTGCAGAAGGACAGGTTTACGGCGGAGTAACACAAGGTGCCGGTTATGGATTGTGGGAACAAGTAACAACCGATAAAGGAAATATCCGCGAAACTAATTTTGATCAGTATTTAATTCCTACAAGCAAAGACATTAAAGAGATTAAGTCAATTTTCGTTGAGGGAAAAGACTCATTTGGCGCTTGGGGAGCAAAATCTTTAGGTGAACCGACTCTGGAACTTACGTCTGCTGCAATCGCAAATGCAATAAGAAATGCAACCGGAAAAAGATTTTATAATCTTCCTATAAATCTGGAAGAAGTACTTCTTAGAAGGAAACTTTTTCCAAAAGATTTGAAGCGTGGAAGTGCATAATGATTCCTCCTTTCAAATATCATCAACCCAAGTCTCTTGATGAACTCAAAAATTTTTTGAATGAATTTCGTGATAACGCACGGATACTCGCAGGAGGAACTGACATTGTTCCCGGATTTATTCAGGAATCAAGTCGTTTCATTTCAATTAAAAATCTGATTGACATAAATAGTATCGATCAATTAAAATCTATCAGAAGTCTTGAAGGGCAAGTTTCAATTGGATCTGCTGTTACATTTTCCGAGATCAATAAAAGTGAAATTATACAAAAGCATTTCCCACTGATTGCAAAAGCATCTCAAACAGTTGGTAGTTTACAAATCAGAAATAAAGCCACTGTGGTTGGTAACTTTGTAAATAATGCTCCATGCGCAGATAGTGTTCCTCCTTTATTAGTCTATGATGCATCAATAAAAATAATTTCAAAAGAGGGAGAGCGAATTGTTCCTCTCAATGAATTTTTATTAAATCCTTATGAAACTCAATTAAATAAAAACGAGTGCGTAGCCGAAATATTAATTCCCATTCCGTCAAATAACTATATCGGTGATTTTTATAAACTTGGGAGAAGAAGTGCAGTATCTATCAGCCGAATATCACTGGCATTTTTATTATTTCAAGAAGAAAATATTATTAGAGAATTTAGAATTGCAAGCGGAGCTATTACTCCTATTGGGAAAAGGTTTTTTGAAAT
>JBGSOQ010000227.1:0-16314 GCA_041739035.1 Ignavibacteriaceae bacterium
TACTGAACCGCAAGCAAATTATTCTGCTGGTTTTGAATATATCTGGAATGAAATTCCTGTACTTTTAACTTTTGAAAGCAACTGGAAAAAAGCAAAACAAATTCTAACTGAGATTGTCAATCACCACGGAATCATGCTTAGTTCCGAAGCAGAAAAACAAATTAAAGCTGCAGCTAAACGATTTTTAATTTTCTACACTAAATTAACTCCTAAGGTATATACCACAGTAAAAGACAGCGGAGTCATGTTAACTTTAAGGTACATGTGTAATCCAAGAGAGAGAAGGTCAACAGAGGAAGAAATTTGGGAAGATATTTTAGATCGATTCTCTCAATGCAGTGATATTGATTTTGCATATCCAACTCAAAGATTCTATAATAATTCTACTGAGGGTAAAATGAAACTAAAACCGGACAATAAATAATTTTATGAAAGAAAATATTTTAGAAATAAAACATCAGTTCGGTAATTTTATTACCGCTAATTTCATTCCTAAAATTAAGGAACAGATTAACGAGCAAAGAAAATATATCGAACTATTAAAACCACATTTCATTGAGCTCGAGGGTTTAAAAAAATCTTCAAAAGATCATGATACTAAATTGAAAGAAATAATATCTTCGAATAATCAAATTACTAAACTGCTCGACAAACATTTTGTTCTGCAAGAAAGAAAGTCTTTTTCTGAATTATTCGAAGAATATCATTCTGTTATTGAAAAGTTCGTGTCAGAATCAGAAGAAAGCGTTACTGAAATTCAAGACGAAGAAAGATTTATTACTAGTAATGATGATAAATTATTGATTCGTTTATTAAAACCGGTTAAGAAATCATTTTTAAAAATCTCAAATCTACCTATTTCGATCGGCAATGTTTTCCGAAAAATCTTAAAGAAGCCTGCAGAACCAATTCGAAATTGGAAAAGAATTGTTCAATTAAAAAAATTACGAGAGTATTACTTCAAGAATTTACTTTCTAATGAGCTAATTGATGTTCAGCGGAAAACATATTCGCTGCTAAGTAGATCGCAAAAAGCATTGAAAGAAATCAATGAAGCATTAGATGCTAAATTGGAAAAAGCAATATTCAATCCGATGGCTACCGAGGACAATAGTCTCTCAGAAAATGTTTCTGATAAATTAAATGAATTACAAGCTAGACTAAATGAATTTGAAGGAAATTTATCATCAGAGATTCAACCAATATTAGATGATATTATGGCCAAGTATGAATCCGCTTATTTAAAGACTGGAACAATAGAATATCCAAAATTCAAGTTAAGGAATGGCGCATTTAAAAAAGCGGAGCACAAACAGAAAAAAGATTTTATAACGGTTCAAACCGGTTGGCAAAATAATTTGCTTGCACTGGATGATTCGTTTAAGATGAACAATGAAATTTACCTCATAAAATATAAAACCAAAATTGAACTTAATTATATAGTTGAAGAATTTAGGACGAGAATTACTGAGAGAATAAATCCGAATTCTAAAAAGATATATGATTTTGTAAACAGTACTAAGGATGCGATCATTGTTTCAAAATCTTTGAGTGAACTTCTGAAGACTTTTACTTCAGTACGAACGGAAATCAAGCAGGATCTTACAGATAATTTAATCCCTAAAATTAATAATATTATACTTCAGGAAAACATTAGCAGTCTTGCCGCTGAATTTAATGGCAAATTGGCGGAGCATTTAAATTTAATCTCCCCAAAACGCATCTTAGTAAAAACGGATGAATATGATGGTGAAATAAAAGATTCGGAAATATCTTATATCTCTCCGAAAGAAATGCTCGAATATTCGGCAGCTCCAAAAATTTTCAGTTCAACTGCAAAGCTTAAAGCTTCTCTTAATTCCGAAATTCAGAAAATTCAAAATGTATTCGGGGAGATTGATCATACTTCTGATTTTACTATTGATTCAGCGCTTAATCTTTTAAAAAATGAAAAACCGAATATTGAGGAATCGAAAACAATTGCGATTGAGGGGCTTGAACGTGCTCTTAAGAAGATTACTGAGATCGACGATAGATTTGATAACCTAATTGAAACTTTTGGTAAAGAACTTAATTCAGCGACAAGCGATTTTCATTCTGAGCTTAAAGATCTTACCCAAACGGATAAACTTTTTGATGTAAAATTAAAGCTTGCAAAGGATAAAGCTTTAGAAAAGTCAAAAAGATTCAAGCGAGAAGCTAAAACAAAGATAAAAAATTTTCTTCCCCATGCACTTTGGCTCATAAGACAATATTATCGGAAAATAGAAAAACTATTCCAACGAGTAAGAGAATTAATTGGTCTTGCACCGAAAACAAAAATTATTTCAAGTGAGGTTTCGGATTATTTAGCTGAGACTCAAGCAGCAATGCAGGCATTGCCATTTGTTTACCAAAGATTATTTGAGATTAAATCATTGGAAGATAAAAGATTTTACTTCGGAAGAGACCTAGAAATGAAGGAATTAAGTAAAGCATTCAACAATTGGCAATCTGGTAAGTTCTCTCCGACAGTAATTGTAGGCGAAAAGGGCAGCGGTTCTACTACACTAATCAATTTCTTTATTGAAAATCTCTCTGCAGACTTCAAAGTGATTAGGAGTTCAATAAATTTCCCTTGTTACGAAACCACTGATTTTCTTTCAACCTTTGGAAATTTATTTGGGGAAAAAATATTTAACAGCTCTGAGGACGTAATCTCATATTTAAATGATGAATCTTATAAGCAAGTTATCATTTTGGAAAATCTGCAAAGACTTTTCCTGCGAAAGGTGGATGGGTTCAATTCGCTTAAAATTCTTTTTGAGATTATATCTCGGACAAATAAAAATATATTTTGGTTAACTACATCAACACTTTATTGCTGGATGTATCTAGATAAAACAATTCATGCACCGGATCAATTAGGGTATATTGTCAACTTAAGGAAATTAAATGACAATCAAATTACCGAATTGGTGTCAAAACGTCATAGAGTAAGCGGTTACAGCATTGAATATGAAGCTGATGAACAGACTTTAAAGAGTAAGTCTTTTAAAAATCTTTCAGAAATCGAAAAACAACCATACGTGATGAAAAAATATTTCGCTTCACTTAATAAATTTGCGCAGAGCAATATCAGTTTGGCACTTTTATTCTGGCTACGTTCAGCTAAAGAAATCGTGGGTGACAAGATAATTATAGGTTCTCCTCCTGAACTTGATTATTCTTTTCTTGAAAATCTATCCAATGATAAAATATTTGCTTTATCTGCCTTACTTATTCATGACGGGTTACGTGAGGAGGATTATTCAAAAATATTCAGTGTCCCAATAAAACAAGCTCGGCAGCTTTTACTTCTGCTTTATGACGATGGGATAGTGATTAAGCAAAATGAAATGTATATAATCAATCCGCTTTTGTATAGACAAATTGTCAGCTTACTAAATGCTAAGAACATAATTAATTAAAATACAGATTATGAAATATCTCATAAAATTATTTTCAATGCTTCTTTCTCTATTTCTCTTACTCAGTTTGCAGCTAAATTCGCAAACAGATTCAACTAAAGAAATTATTCAAAAGGATTCTGTTGTTAGATCACTTAATCTAACCACGGTAACAACTACAAGTAAAAGTCCGGAATCAGATGGAAACGGAAGCTCACTATCACCACCAGTAATCGGAGATATAATCTCATTCGGAAGAATATTTTGGGCGATAGTATTTTTTATTGTAGGATTATATGTAATTAAGTTCATCACAAAAATTCTTGACATATTCGCAGAGAAAAGTGCTAACTATAGAATAACAATTAAAGGGATAATTCCAATAGTCAGAATACTATCCTGGACTTTAATTTTCTATTTGATAATCAATGGAATTTTCAAACCGCCTGCTGAAACATTAATTGCAGTGCTGGCTTCATTGGGTATTGCTGTTGGTTTTGCTTCCCAAGATATATTCAAAAATATTTTTGGCGGAATAATGATATTGTTCGATCGTCCCTTCCTGGTTGGTGATAAAATACAAGTTGATGATTTCTATGGTGAAGTCATTAAAATCGGATTACGTTCAACTAGAATTGTAACACCGGATGATTCCATGGTGACAATTCCGAACGGCGATATTATGAACAAATCAGTTTCAAATGCAAACTCGGGTGAACCTAACTGTCAGGTAGTGGCTGAACTCTACTTTCCTATTCATATTGACACTGAAAGAGTTAGAAAGATTGCACTTGAAGCTGCACAAGTCTCACGATATGTTTACTTAAAGAAACCAATCGTGGTCTTATTTTTCAATGAAGTAAAAGAAGATAGATCGTTTTTTAAGATGCGGTTAAAAGCATATGTTATGGACATAAGATTCGAATTTGCCTTCAAGAGTGATATGACTGAAATTGTTATGCGAGAACTTCTAAAAGAGGGGATAGTTAAAGCAGAGGAAATGAGATAAAATAGTTTCTTAGCAAGTTAAAGTATTACTGCCTATTTAGTTTACAGATTTTATTCGTCCACAAAAATGAAAGGAGAGACTGCAATGAAAAAAGCAGAAAAAACAACAGCGAAAGTAACCAAAACACTTACTCCAGAACAATTACAGGAAGAAATTCGTGAAAGAGCAAAGCAAATTTTTCTGAAAAGAGGAACTGGTGAAGGAGATGCTATTTCGGATTGGCTTCAAGCAGAAAAGGAAATAAAAAAGAAATATAAATTGAAGTAACTTGTTATGGCTGAATGAATAAAAGAAAATGGCCGACGATCTTTTTCCTTTGTCGAAATAATCTCATTATGAGTTTCGTAATCTAACATCAATTGTAGGTGTTTCAACTAGATGAAATGTTGCTGATGCAAGTGCAACTTTTTCTTTATGCAATTCAACTTCATTTAATACGCTATTAAAAAGCTTATCTTTAGTTGTTCTTCTTGCTTTATAGTCGACTACGTAACGAATAGTAAATTCAATCCAATTATCATTTGCTATCATTGTAATCATAGGCTCAACACTGGCATCCTCAATTAAAAATTTTTCTACAAGCTCTTTCCATGCATCTTTAGCTTTCGAAGCATAATCACTAAGCAAATCGTTGCTTATTTTCAGCAGCAATTCACGAGCAAATTTATGATCACTGCCGTATTTAATTGGAATTGTGATTTCGTCCCACAAGAAGGGAAAATCACCGGAGTAATTAAATACCGGCTCCTTAAATACAAAACTGTTAGCTATCCTTACAACTCTGCCGTTGTATAGATCACCGTTTACCCATTGTCCCAACTCCATCAAAGTAGTTCGAAGAATACCAACGTCTATCACATCACCTTTGATTCCACCTAATTGCACTCGGTCGCCTGTTTTATAAAACTTGGCAAAAGAAATTGCGAACCAGCCGGCAAAACTTGCAATTACTTCTTGTAACGCAAAAGCAATTCCGGCACCGGCAACACCAAGAGCTACAGTAAGTCCACCGAGTTTATCACTAAAAATTATTGTCAAAGCAAAAACAACAAGCAAATAACCAAAAAATGAAATGCTTTTTCGAAGTCGGTATCGTGTATCAGTATCTTTAATCTTTTTGACAATCAATTTCTGAATAATCCTAACTAACGATATCACAATCATTACGGCCACAATTGATGAAATCAGTTTGCCGACTGTAGGATCAAATAACCACTTGTTAACGAATTCTTCCATTTTACTTACGATTTGTATTTTAATAATCTAATAAACAATAACCAAAAGGTAGGAGGAGGCAAAGATTTTTAATTCGCTTGAAACATTATCGTCGATAATAAAAAGTAATTGCACTCAAAGGGCTAACTAAAGATCATATTTTTTTAGTCTTTTTTCTCCACTGTCTTTAAAAACTCACCAATAAATGGTTTACTGCTTCGAAAAACCATTGCAATGGATATAATTCCTAATGTAATCATTATTGTAGTAAAGCCAATCACGACAATTTCGGTAGCGATATCAATTTCAACAATTGCCATTGATGCAAAAAATAAAAGTGATACGAATTTTACGAATCGTGAAATGATAGAATAGTGAGGAATGTCCTCCTTGAGCAAGGCATTATATACTGAATTCGAAATTCGACCAGCAACTATCCAGCCAATTCCTAATATTAAAAATGCTATGATTAATCTTGGAATGAATAAAACACCTTGCTGAATTAGTGTGGATAAAACTGTGAGTTTCATGGCTTCTAATGCAGAATTCAAGAAGATTAAAAAAACGATGAAGAATACAACATTTCCAACCAAATTAAACATTGCATACCGGATGTCGGCTTTTGATAATGCCTTTCTCCACTGCAGTCGAATAAATAACCTTTCGAATCGAAGAATTACTAAAATTTGAATTGTAATTCTTTTCGCTATCCAGCCAATAAACCAACCCACCAAAAGCAAAATAACTCCGCCGAGAAGGCTGGGCAGATAGCTTATTATTTGTGAACCAAAATCAATAAATGGGCTTTCAAGACCTCTATCCATTTTCAACTCCTACTTGTTTGGGTGCTTTTAATAAAAGTTTCCAAAATGGTTCTCGCTCTTCGTACTCTTTTACCCATACTACAGGGCAAGCAGATTGTTCAGTTATCTCTTGAGCGAGTGACCGTCCGAATAATAATTCTAGAAAATCGCCTGTTCTTCCTCCCATTAGGAGTAGATCAGCATTTTTAGATTCGTCAACAATTCCCTTTAAAATATCTGTATCCTTAATTATCATTATTTCAGCCTGAAGAGAATTGGCTTTAACCAGTTCATGAACTTTATTTTCTCTTTCTTCTCGTTCTTTCTGAGATGTTTCAGGTTCGTAAACGAGTAGTATTTTTAATTTACATTTGAAATAATTCAGCAAAGCCGGTGCAATTTCTGTTGCAAGCATTGCATGAATATCTACGGTGAATGGAATTAGAATAGTCTTAATATTTTCCTTACTAAAGTTTCCATGAACAACGGCAACTTCACCCGGGAACTTGTTAATTACACTGTCGATAATTGATGAGAAAAATCTTTCAAGTAAATCCGGATTTTTTTCTCTTCCGACTATTATAAAGTTGCACTCTTCTTCTTCAGCGGTGTTAACTATGCCCTGTGATATTCTATGTGAAACATTCAAAATGGCCCTTGAAGGAATCCCTGCTTTAGAAGCAAAATCATTTGCAATGTCAAATAGAGGTCTAGCTCTTTCATAATCAACTAATTCTGATACTAAAGGATTTCCTTCCTTGACCTCGCTGACATGTAAATAGATTATTTCTGCATTCGATTTTTGTGCAATTGCAATTGCTAAATTCGATAAACTTGTGACAGATTTTTTGTTAGCCAAAGGAACAAGAATTTTGTATTCCTTTTTCTCAAGTTTTTCCAAAGATTTTACTTTCCTAACATGCTGGACTTCACGTTTTGAAGCATAAAACTTATAATTCACCAATCCAATAGCTACCCAGATAATAGTTACTATCCAAGCTGTTGGGCTGTAATTGAACATGTATACAGCTAGAAATAGAAGCAGTAAAATTCCAATGATGGACAAATAGGGGAACAGAGGAGTAAAAAATCCTCTGTCAAGATCAGGTCTTTTTTTGCGTAAGCGAATGAGTGTAATATTTACTTGCATAAAAAGTAAAAGAAACATTATATCAGCAGCACTTGCAACGTCTTCTATAGGAAGAGAAACCGCCATAATCACGACTAGAAAAAGCGAAAAGATGATTGATAAATGAGGAGTAAAATTTTTCTTATGAACTTTACTGAAAAACGTTGGGAAATTTCTATCCCTTCCCATTGCAAAAGCAACTCTAGATGAAGAATAGATTGTTGCGTTGAGCGCTGACATTGTGGAAATTATACCACCCACAAGTAACATTATTCCACCGCCGATGAAGAAAGTTTTTGCAACCTCTACTAAAGCTGTTTCTTTGTGCGAGGCTAAATAATCCCAAGGAGTTGAACCGTCCATTGGCTTCACTGCCCCTAATGATGTAACAGCAATTAGCAGGTAAATTGGTACGACAATAATCAGAGAAAGAAATACTGCGCGGGGAATATTCTTTTTGGGATTTTTAATTTCCTCAGAACATTGAGATATAACTTCAAAGCCCTGAAAAGCTATAAAAGTTAATCCCATCGC
Source organism: Ignavibacteriaceae bacterium (assembly GCA_041739035.1). Taxonomy (GTDB): domain Bacteria; phylum Bacteroidota; class Ignavibacteria; order Ignavibacteriales; family Ignavibacteriaceae; genus XYD12-FULL-36-8. The sequence continues at coordinate 8,119 of JBGSOQ010000227.1, forward strand.
TTTGAAAACGCCTCCCCATCCATTAGGTAGGAAAGGAGTGAACGCTTCAGTCCAATCAGGTCGATGAAAAACTAAATTTAACCCGAATCCGATGAAGATCATTAATATTATAATTTTAGCAATCGTGATAATATTTCCAACTTTCCCGGTTTCGGAAGCGCCGCGGAAATTGATATAAGCAAAAGCAACAGCAGTAATTGCAGCCAAAATTTTTTGAGGTGATAAATATCCCCAATGCGGCATTATTATATTAAATTCGCGAAGTACTAATTCAAAGTAAGCACCAAAACCTAAAGCATAAAGACTGCAAGCAACAGCATGCGCAAACCAACTCATCCAACCGGAAATAAAACCATTCCATTTCGGTAAACCTTCCTTAACCCAAAGATAGCCGCCGCCAGCATCGTGATAGCAAGAACCTAATTCCGCATAAGAGAAAGCTGTTAATAATGCTACAAGCCCATTTAGTGAAAAGGTGATTATTAGTCCGGGACCGGCGACTCCGGCAGCAATTCCGGTAAGAACAAATATTCCCGCACCAATCATTGCACCAACACCAATTAGTGTGGCATCCATTAAACCCATCTCACGGCTGAGATGAACTTCGGTATCAAATTTTTTCATGTAGTACTATCAGTTGACTAATGTGTAGAAATAGATTTGTTTATTTTTTGTTCGAGACCTCAAAAATTTAGATTATATTGCAATGTATTTTATTCTAACATAATAATTAGAATTCAATTCTACAATGATTTGATTAAAATAATTTTTATTTGGTCGTAATCTTAATTTATTTTCATCGTTCAAGTATGGGTAAATTTATTTTCAAATATTACAGTTGCTGGTAGCAAGTTGAAATTTAGTGACCTAATCAAAAAAATAATTTACATTACTGAAGTATTACTTCTTAGTTTGCTTCACCAATAGCAATTAATTAATCAAAATTTAGAGCAAGAGTATCTATAAAAGAATAAACTGATGAATTCAAATTTTATCCTAATACTCTTCAGCGTGATAGTTATCGGCTCATATTTTTTCAGCTTAATAAGTCGATGGTCACGCATACCCTCCGTATTACTTTTAATAGCAAGTGGTATTGGTCTTAGATTTGCATTCGGTCCTAACAGCGTCGAAATTGAATCAATGAACTTTTTGGTTGAATTATTCGGCAATGCGGGATTGATTGTAATTATTCTTGAAGCAAGTCTCGATCTTAAGCTAGAAGTTGGGAAGGTGAAAATAATTAGAAGTTCCTTCTTGTCAGCACTTTTTATTTTAGTGGTTTCATTATTCGCGACAGCCGTAGCAGTCTATTATTTTCTTGATGTACCGTTTCGAACTGCTTTAGTTTACGGATTACCTCTCTCAGTAATCAGCAGCGCAATTGTAATCCCAAGTGTTGAACATTTAAGTGAAGCGAAGAAGGAATTCATAACTTACGAATCCTCACTCTCTGATATTTTTGGAGTTTTGTTATTTAATTATCTCATTCTTGATGAATTATTCAGCTTAGCCTCGTACCTAAATTTCTTTTTATCAATCATATTTATTTTATTAGTTTCATTGCTCACCACAATATTATTACTTTATTTAGTTTCAAAGTTAGGTACACATCTCAAATTATTTTTACTTATTGCAATTCTCTTTCTTCTATATGGAATAGGGAAAATTTATCATTTCCCATCGTTAATAATAATTCTAGTATTTGGGATTACTCTTAGCAACATCAAATTGCTCGTACATCCTAAAACCAAATGGATATTGAATTTTGATACTCTTTCACCAATTATTCTACAATTTAAATCTTTAACATCGGAATTTTCTTTTCTGATTAGGACTTTTTTCTTTCTTTTCTTCGGATTTACAATTGATATTTCATCTCTCATAAATCCCGAAGTGGTATTATTAGGTTCAGTAATATTATTATCCCTTTTAGTGGTTCGATATCTTTACTTCAAGTTCATAATAAAAACAGAAATATTTCCTGAAATCTTTCTTATGCCCAGGGGATTAATTACAATTTTGCTTTTTTATTCAATACCTGTTCAATATCATATACCATATTTTGATAAGGGAGTTTTATTGTTTGTGATTATTGGAACAAGCTTGCTTATGTCAGTCGGATTGATATTATTTAAACCTAAAGAAATTACATATTATTATTAAAATCAGAAGTTTAATACTCAATTTTAACTATGCATTTAAAACTTCCCAAACTCCATAACCAAATTCTCTTTGCTCTTATCGCAGGTGCAATATTCGGTTCTATATTTAATGTAAGTCGGACAGCGCTTATTGTAACTTACAAACACAACGAAGAGTTCAAAACAATTAATATAAGAGATTGGAGCAGCCTTTCGATTTTTTCGAACGGGCTGGATCAAGATACCATCAAATTTAAAGCTCATCAGCAAATTGAAATAATAAATTACTTTAACAAGATTAAGAACAATGAAAAAAACGTTTCAATTGTGTTGGAAAATTATTTTACTGATGAATCTGAACAAAAAATTAATTTCAATGTTTTGTATAATGTTGTATCAGTTGACAAAGAGAAAACAATTGCCACAAATATAAAATGGCTTGGAGATATTTTTATACGTCTTCTTAGTATGATTGCAATACCTTTAGTTTTAGGATCGTTAACCGTTGGTGCTGCAAGTTTAGGAGACATAAAAAAGTTCGCAAGAATTGGCGGTAAAACTCTTGCATTCTATCTTACCACAACTGCTGTTGCAATAAGTATCGGTTTAATTACCGCAAATTTGATTCAGCCGGGTGAGCGAATGAATGTTGAAACTAAAGAAAGACTGCTTTCAGTTTATAGTAAGGATGTCGAGGTTAGAGTTGAAAGCGCTGAAAGCTATGATTTTGTTCAGGAAATTGTGAATCTCATCCCTAAAAATCCCTTTGCTGCAATTGCAAACGCTGATATGCTTCAGATTGTTCTATTCTCACTAATGTTAGGACTAGTTCTTAGTCTAATTCCAAAAGCAAAAGGAGATCCAGTAGTAAAATTCTTCGATGGGCTGAGTGAGGCAATGATAAAATTGGTTGATCTAATAATGCTGATTGCGCCAATTGGTGTTTTTGCTCTTATTGCGGCGACTGTCGGTGAGTTCGGTTTTGATATTCTTCAAACACTTTTTTGGTATGCGGCTGCCGTTATCATAGGATTGACCCTGCAGACTCTGGTGGTTTATACATTTATAGTAAAAGCTTTCAGTAAATTAAAAATATCTGCTTTTTATAAAGGACTTAGAAAAGCTCAAACTATTGCTTTCAGTACAAGCTCGAGTGCTGCGACTTTACCTGTAACTATGGAATGTTGTCATGAAAATCTTGGTGTATCAAAGTCAATTACTAGTTTTGTGCTTCCGCTTGGGGCAACTATAAATATGGATGGAACAGCACTTTATCAAGGAGTGGCAGCAGTTTTTATTGCCCAAGTTTTTGGGATGGATTTAAATTTTATGCAGCAATTGACAATTGTTTTAACTGCAACCCTTGCATCAATCGGAACAGCTCCTGTGCCAGGAGTCGGAATCATCATGCTGATCATAGTTCTGAAATCCGTAGGAATTCCGGAAGAGGGAATTGCATTAATTTTAGGTGTTGATAGAATTCTTGATATGTGCAGAACTATTACAAATATTACAGGTGATTCTGCTGTTGCCGTTGCCGTGGCATCAACCGAAGGAGAAATTCTTCACCCTGATTTGAAGAATGCTTAGGTATTGAAAAATAATTTATATTTGCTTCATCAATCTTCGTTGCACGTGGACTAAAGTCCAGAATCGTTTTTTGTTGCAGTAACCCCAGACTTAAGTCTGGGGTTGATGGAAGTGAAATCATTTGAGGGCTTTAGCCATGATATATTTCTTAAAATTGTTAATAGGTATTTGAAAAACCATTGGAGAATAAATGAACCAAACAACTGAACGCGAGCAGTGGGGAAGTAAAATCGGTTTGATTTTAGCCGTCGCAGGTAATGCTGTTGGACTTGGAAACTTTTTAAGATTTCCCGTTCAGGCAGCACAAAACGGCGGTGGCGCTTTCATGATTCCGTATTTCATATTCTTCCTAATACTTGGAATTCCTCTCATGTGGATTGAGTGGGGAATTGGAAGGCACGGAGGTAAATATGGACACGGAAGTGCGCCTGGTATGTTCGATGTAATTTGGAAGAATAAAGCTGCTAAGTATTTTGGCTCTTTAGGTTTGCTGATTTCACTTTCTATAATGATTTATTACACTTACATCGAATCTTGGACACTCGCCTTCAGTTTCTTCTCCATCACACAAACATATTTTGATTTACACACGTTTGAAGCAATGAAAAGCTTCTTGTACAGTTTTCAAGGCAGAGAAACAACTGCTCATTTCACAAGCATATGGCCATCATATGGTTTTATGATTCTCACTTTCGCAATCAATTTTTGGGTTATCTACCGCGGTATTTCAAAAGGAATAGAGAAACTGGCGAAAATTGCGATGCCGATGCTTTTTATTTTTGCAATTATTTTGGCGATCAGAGTATTAACGTTAGGGACTCCAGATCCTAATAATACTGAAAATAATGTTATCAATGGCTTGGCATTTATTTGGAACCCAGATTTATCTCAACTCAGTAATGCATCCGTTTGGTTGGCTGCTGCTGGACAAATCTTCTTCACATTATCAGTTGGGATGGGAACGATTCAAGCTTATGCAAGTTATCTTAAACCAAAGGATGATATTGTCCTATCGGGATTGAGCACCTCTGCAACGAACGAATTTGCTGAAGTTATTCTTGGTGGATCAATCGCGATTCCAGCAGCGGTTGCATTTTTTGGAGTGACGATGACAACTCAAATTGCAAAAGGCGGAGCTTTTGATCTGGGTTTTGTATCAATGCCATTAATCTTCGAGCAAATTCCGCTCGGTTCATTCTTCGGATTCATCTGGTTTCTATTGTTGTTCTTTGCAGGAATAACTTCATCTGTTGCTATGGGTCAGCCTATTATTGCGTTCCTTGAAGATGAGTTTAAACTTAGCAGGCAAAAAGCTACAGCAATTTTAGCAGTTGTGGTTTTAATAAGTGTTCAATTTGTCGTATTCTTTTTAAAATATGGCTTTTTAGATGAAATGGATTATTGGGCTGGTACTTTTGGACTTGCAGTCTTTGCACTCATCGAAACAATTCTTTTTATGTGGGTTTTTGGTGCCGATAAAGCTTGGAAGGAGATGAACGAAGGTGGAGACATCGCTATTCCGAGAATATTTTATTATATAATGAAATTCATCACCCCGATGGTATTATTTATTATTATGGTTTGGTGGTTTGTAAATGATGCATTACCGATTTTATTATTAAAGAATGTAAAACCGGAAAATGTTCCTTACATTTGGGGTGCAAGAATTTTAATGTTGGTGCTCATGCTTGGGTTATTTTTCTTAATAAAATTAGCCTGGGACAAGAACAAGAAAAAAGTAATTTAAAAAATTATACCGGATATGCTTTTTGTTTAATAAAATTGAAAGGTATATAAAAACCGCGGATACAATGCGGTTTTGATTCAATGACCACAAAACTTAGTTCGCAATCTATTTTCGAAAATATTAAAGCTATGGGACTTGTATTCGGGGATATTGGAACAAGCCCAATCTACACTTTAACTGTAATCTTCACATTAACCGCTCCAACAATTCAAAACGTAATGGGAGTATTATCTCTGATTTTTTGGGCTTTAATCGTTTTGGTGACCGTTGAATATGCTTGGCTTGCAATGAGCTTAAGCACCAAAGGGGAAGGCGGAATTATTGTTCTAAAAGAAATTCTCACTTCAAAAGTAAAAAAGGGTAGAAGAAGTCTGTTTGCAGTTTATCTAGGATATCTCGGTGTTTCACTTTTGATGGGAGATGGAGTTATAACCCCGGCGATAAGTATTCTTTCTGCAGTTGAAGGACTAAAGCTTGTTCCCGGGCTTGGAACCATCAGTTTAGAGGCAATTTTGTTAATCACTTGCGCTATCACAATTGTACTTTTTGCATTTCAGCACAAGGGTTCAGATAAGGTCTCATCATCTTTTGGCCCAATCATGATATTATGGTTTCTGTCACTTTTCATTATAGGTATTTTTTATATTATGAAGATACCAAATGTATTGTTAGCTGTCAGTCCGCATTATGCTGTTGATTTTATGATTCATAATGGACTTTCGGGATTTTTTATTCTAAGTGAAGTTATATTATGTGCCACCGGAGGAGAAGCACTATATGCTGATATGGGACATCTCGGAGCAAAACCAATCAGACAAGCATGGTATTTTGTGTTCGTAGCATTAGTAATAAATTATTTCGGACAGGGTGCTTACTTGGCAATATACGGCAAATCGGATTTTGTACTTTTTGAAATGGTGCATAAAGTTTCAAATCTACTTTATATACCGTTTATCGTTCTTGCTTTGTTTGCCACGATTATTGCTTCTCAGGCAATGATAAGCGCAGTAATGTCCTTGGTTTATCAAGGAATAACCACTCGAATCTTTCCGCTTATGAAAATTAAGTACACTTCTACTCATCTGAAATCTCAAATTTATATCGGTGCGGTTAATTGGATGCTTTTGATTGCAGTTATAATGATGATATTTCTTTTCAAGAAATCAGAAAATCTCGCTGCTGCTTACGGTTTAGCAGTAACTGCAACAATGACAATTAGTGCCATATTCATGATTTGGATTTTTAAGTTGAGTAAAACCAGAATAAAATTTTATGCTGCCATTTTTGTTCTGATTATTGATTTACTTTTCTTATTTGCCGTTTTCACAAAAATTCCGCATGGAGGTTACTGGTCAATAATTATTGCATTAATACCATTTTTAATTATACTGCTGTGGACTGTCGGCAACAAAACGTTACAGGTAACATTTAGGTCACTCTCCATGGATATTTTTCTCGAAAGTTACAATCAGATTTATAAGTTAGGGAATAATATTAAAGGTACAGCTCTCTACTTGACAAAAAGCTTGGAAAAAGTTCCACCTTATATTGTTCATTGTATGATAAGGACAAACATCATTTACGAGGAGAATATTTTTCTTTCAATATCAACTTCAGATTATCCATACGGTATACATGTTACAAATGTTGAGGAAATTGCACCAGGGTTGAAAGGCATTATAGTCAATTATGGATATATGGAATATCTCGACATTCCAAGCATATTAAAAAATGCTAAAATAAATGAAAAAGTAATATTTTATGGAATAGAGGAAATTTCAACTAGAAGACCTTTCCTTCGATTGTATGCTTTCTTGAAGAAAATTACACCGCATTTTGTTGCGTTTTACAAATTGAACTATCGCAAATTACATGGCGTTGCAACACGCATAGAATTCTAAAAAATATTTTTATCTTTACATCAATCATTATTAATTATTAACAACTGAACTTATGGAACATTCTACTATTAACATTCCTGAATTAAGCATGATGCCATTTGTACTTATGCTGGCATCCATCGCAGTTTTTCCTCTAACACTAAATCATTTTTGGGAAAAAAATAAAAATAAACTTATCGTTGGCTTAGTACTCAGTATTCCGGTAATAATTTATTTAGTTTCAGCAGGATTAACTCACTCCTTATATCATACAATGGTATTTGATTACCTGCCATTTATAATTCTTCTTGGTGCTTTATTTGTAATTACTGGTGGAATCTATTTGACGGGTGACATTGAAGCAAAACCAGCCATAAATACTGCGTTCCTAGGAATCGGCGCCGTACTTGCATCTTTTATGGGAACAACAGGTGCAGCTATGCTTCTCATTCGTCCTGTAATTCAAACAAATAAAGAAAGAGAATTTAAGGTTCATACAATTTTATTTTTCATAGGAATTGTAGCAAACTGTGGTGGCTTGCTTACACCTCTTGGTGATCCGCCATTATTCATGATGTATCTGCGCGGTGCACCATTTACCTGGTTTTTTGGACTATTTTGGGAATGGCTGCTGACAAATTCTTTACTTCTGATTATATATTTTTTCGTTGATAGTTATTTCCATAAAAAAGAAAAACCCAGTGCCATAATAATTGATAAAAGGGTAATTAGACCAATAAAGATTGAGGGGAGAATTAACTTTTATTGGCTGATAGGAGTAATTTTAGCTGTAGCATTTCTGAATGAGCAATATCTTCCGTTTATTAAGTTGAAT
>JBGSOQ010000231.1:0-4720 GCA_041739035.1 Ignavibacteriaceae bacterium
AGCTTCGTGAGTTTCATTAATCAATTTTGCTACATGAAGAAGTGCCTTGGAAGGAATACATCCGCGGTACAGGCAAACGCCTCCGGGATTTTTTTCTTTATCAATTAAAGTTACGTTCATTCCCAAGTCGGCAGCGAGGAACGCGGCAGCGTAACCGCCTGGACCGGCTCCGATTACGGCGATGCTTGTACTCATAATAAGCTGTCCTTTCTACGAAATACTTGCGGAGAGTAAGAGTATGAGTAAGAGAAAGAATTTAAATTTGATTTAACTTTTGTATTCATCGTCAGTTTCATAAATTCTATCCGATTTACTTTTAATTAATCCAACCAACATTGCAACAATTTCTTTCAATTGTTCCTTGCCATTTTTTAATTGAACTTCACTAATAATCTTTTTTCTTAAAAGAATATCTAAACATGCAGAACATTCGAAGGACGATCCAACTGCAATGTCAAAGTAGCGGCATTTATCCTTAGGAGAATATTTGCCATTACCCTCTGCAATATTTAGCACTACCGAATTAGATGCTCTTTCTAATTGAGTTCGAATATCAGAGCGATAATCAATCTTAACACATAATTCATTTACAAATTCAATGAACCCAAGAGCATGTTGATAAACTTTCAGCTTCTCATGATCAAAAAGTATTCTATCTTCATTCATCTTACTCTTTCACTTACTCTTACTCTAATAAGAGCTTCATCGGCTGCTCAAGCGCCTCACAGACCCAGCGCAAAAATCTTGCCGCATCTGCACCATCAATAATTCTGTGATCGTAAGACAATGACAATGGAACAACCATTCTCGGTTCAAATTTTCCATCTTTATAAACCGGTTTATAGCTGCCGCGTGAAACGCCGAGAATTGCCACTTCAGGTGAATTTACAATTGGAGAGAATGCTGTCCCACCAATTCCCCCAAGATTAGTAATTGTAAAACATCCGCCTTGAAGATCTTCGAGAGAAACTTTTTTTGTTCGTGCTTTTTCGGATATAGTTGTGAGTTCTGCCGATAGTTCCGTTAAATTCTTTTGATCTACATTTTTGATTACCGGAACAATCAAACCAAACTCGGTATCTACTGCAACCCCGATATTAAAATAATTTTTGTAATAAATTTCTTTCTTTTCTAAATCAATGCTGCTATTGAACTGAGGAAAAGTTTTTAGCGCCGCTGCAGTTATCTTTAAAAGAAAAGATGTAATTGTAAGTTTACCGCCTGCTTTTTCAACCTTAGGATTAAATGCTTTTCTTGTCATTTCAAGAATTGTTATGTCTGCTTGATCAAATTGAGTTACATGCGGAATTGTGGCCCAGGCATAGCTGAGATGTTCAGCAGTTTTTGTTCGAATATTGTTCATTGGCTTGGTTTCTATTGAACCAAATTTTGAAAAGTCCGGCAGCTTTTCCGCTTTAATTCCGAATCCTAAGCCTCCGCCTTTACCTCGTTGTTCGTTTAGTTTTTTTGCATAAGCCTTAACATCATCCATCGAAATTCTGCCCGTGACTCCGGTGCCGGGAACTTCATTTATATCAATGCCAATTTCACGTGCAATTCTTCTTACGGATGGTGCTGCTGGTGCTGAACCTTTTGTAATTGGCGGCTGTTGATATCCTTGTCCAGGAATTGCGATTGTTTTTTCTTCTTTTATAATTGGTTCAGACTCAATTTTCGTTACAGCTTTTTTCGGGGATTCTGGTTTAGATTGTAAAGATGTATCTTCAATTTTTTGTTGCGGCTCTTTTGCACTTTCTAAAATTTTTAGTTTAAGTAATACTTCGCCAACTTTTGCTTTAGTGCCAGGTTTGATTAAAACTTCAACCACTTCACCTGAGAAAGGAGATGGTACTTCAACGGTTGCCTTATCAGTTTCAATCTCAATTATGCCTTGGTCTTTGTCAATTTTGTCTCCGACTTTAACCATAACGGTAACGACATCAGCAGACTCAATGTTTTCACCAAGATCAGGTAATGTTACATCCAAAACTTTTGTTGCGGCTTCCGTCGAAACAGATTGTGTAACAGGTTCTTGTTTTGTTTCTTCCTTTGGAGCAGAAGTTTTTGGTATCGCAGGTTCTTCTTTCTTAGTCTCTGCTTTTCCTTGCACCGAACTAGAATCTTCGATCAACAGAACAGTTTGACCGACTTTAATTTTATCACCGGTTTTAATTAATATTTTCTGGATAATTCCGTCTTCTGTTGAAGGAACTTCAATTGTAGCTTTGTCGGTTTCAATTTCAAATAAGCCCTGATCTTTTTGGACTTTATCGCCTTCCTTCACCAATACAGAAACGACATCAGCCGATTCGATGTTCTCGCCAAGTTCAGGAAGTTTAAATTCTATTGCCATGTTTAACCTTGATAAATTTCTTAGTTGTCACACTGAGCTTGTCGAAGTGTGATTCGAATTCATAATGTCAGTCTTCAACAAGCTCTGACTGACAATTTTGAGGATATTAGTGGACCTCAACAAATGAACTATTAACTATGTTCTCATCGGATTCTTCTTATCCGGATTTATTCCTAACTTTTTCAATGCTTTATCTAATTCTGCAGCTTTTATCTTTCCTTCTTTTGCCAAACCATTTAATGCTGCAAGAACTATATGTTTTGCATCAACCTCAAAAAAATCTCTAAGCTCTGCTCTGCCTTCGCTTCTTCCAAATCCATCTGTTCCTAGTGAATATAGAGTTCGCGGAAACCATTTCGAAATAGAATCTGGCAATGCTTTAACGTAATCGGAAGAGGCAACGAATACACCTTCTTCATTAGCTAACATTTTAGAAATGTAAGATAATTTTTGTGATTCGGTAGGATTAAGCAAATTCCATCGTTCGACTTCAAGTGCTTCTCTTCTCAGTTCTTTATAACTCGTAACGCTCCAAACATCTGCAGCAACTTTATAATCTTCTTCAAGAATTGCAGCTGCCTTAAGTACTTCATTCATAATTGTTCCGCTTCCCAAAAGATGTGCTTTCATTTTCAAATTCTTTTTTTCAGATGTTTTGAATTTGTACATGCCTTTAACAATTCCTTCTTTAACACCACCGGGCATTTCGGGCATCGCATAATTTTCATTCATCACTGTAATGTAGTAGAAAATATCTTCCTTATCTTCATACATTCTTTTAATTCCATCACGAATTATGACTGCAAGCTCAAAAGCAAATGCAGGATCGTATGTGACAAGATTTGGAACTGAGTACGCGAGTAAGTGGCTGTGTCCATCTTGATGTTGAAGTCCTTCACCGTTAAGCGTCGTCCTTCCCGCAGTGCCGCCTACTAAGAAACCTTTTGTTCGCATATCACCGGCAGCCCAAACAAAATCGCCAATACGCTGCATGCCGAACATTGAATAGTAAATGAAGAATGGAATCATGTTGATGCCGTGAGTTGCATAAGCTGTTCCCGCAGCAATGAATGAGGATACTGAACCTGCTTCAGTAATTCCCTCCTCAAGAATTTGTCCGTTCTTTGCTTCTTTGTAGTAAAGTAAACTGTCTCTATCGACAGGTTCATAAAGCTGTCCGACGTGTGAATATATTCCAATTTGCCTGAATAAAGATTCCATTCCAAAAGTTCTAGCTTCATCAGGAACAATTGGTACGACAAGTTTTCCAATTTCTTTATCCTTTAAAAGCTTTGCAAGAATTCTTACAAACACCATTGTAGTTGAAACTTCTCTGCCTTCGGTTCCTTTGTAAAATTCTTCAAAGATGTCTTCCGGAGGGGTTTTGATCGGACGAAAATCACTTTTTCTTGAAGGAACAAATCCACCAAGTTCTTTTCTTCTTGCCAATAAATATTGCATTTCAGAGCTATCATCAGATGGTTTGAAGAACGGAGCATTTGCAATGTCATCATCGGAAATAGGAATGCCGAAACGACTGCGGAATTCCTTCATCTCATCTTCATTTAATTTTTTCTGCTGATGAGTTATGTTTTTTCCTTCACCGCTTTCACCCAATCCGTAACCTTTGATTGTTTTGGCAAGAATAACTGTTGGCTGCCCAACATGTTCGGTTGCGGATTTGAAAGCTGCATAAACTTTTTCAGGATCATGACCGCCGCGTTTCATTTTTTGAAGCTGTTCATCAGTCATCTTCTCAACCATCTTCAGCACATCAGGATCTTTTCCGAAGAAATGATCTCTGATATAATCACCGGATTCAACAGAATATTTTTGATAATCGCCATCAACAACTTCACTCATTCGTTTAACAAGTTTTCCTTCAGAGTCCTTATCGAGAAGCGGATCCCAATCAGTTCCCCAAATAACTTTAATAACGTTCCATCCGGCGCCTCTAAATGCCGCTTCCAGTTCTTGAATTATTTTTCCATTTCCTCTAACGGGACCATCAAGCCGCTGCAGGTTACAGTTGATTACAAAAGTTAGATTATCAAGTTTCTCTCTGGAAGCGAGAGTAATTGCACCGAGAGTTTCAGGTTCATCAGTTTCACCATCCCCGAGAAAAGCCCAAACCCGGCCGCCAGGTTTTTTCAAACCGCGATCTTCGAGATAACGATTAAATCTTGCCTGATAAATTGCCATGATTGGACCTAAGCCCATTGACACAGTTGGGAACTCCCAGAAATTTGGCATTAGCCAGGGATGAGGATAGGAAGAAAGTCCGCCATTTGGTTTTAATTCTCGCCTAAAATTTTCAAGCTGTTCGATAGTCAAGCGACCTTCGAGAAATGCTCGTGCATAAATTCC
>JBGSOQ010000240.1:0-12331 GCA_041739035.1 Ignavibacteriaceae bacterium
GTATTGTACGATTTAAATCCGTTGTTTCTGAGCGTATTCAGCAAATCATTAAATATTGATTTGTGTTCGTTGTACCAGGTATGGCTGAATGGGTGGGTTACTACCTCAAAACCGTCTTCTATACTACTGTCATTTTTAAGGTAGAAGAGGTCTGTTAATTCAGTTATTTCTTCTGCACAACTTTGTTTGCAATTCCCTTTTGATTCGGTTTCAAGTTCGACTCCTAGAAAGTAATTGCATTTTTCTTTTGGGTTTTTGAAAAATGTTGGTTTGGGTTTATATGAATAACTATGTATTGATACTCCGCAGTCACATCCGTCTTCGGTCCAATAGTCATTTCTACAATTTTCGCAGTAAGTATGATGATCATGATAGCAATCACTGCAATAATCATAATTTGTTATTTCAGAATAGTAGGAGTCATTATTGCTGATTGGTTCATCACAATCGTGGCAATAGGTATAGTTTTCATAAAAGCAGTCGTTGCAATAACTGGTGTTACCGTAAACATGCTGGCTTCTATCATTAGAATGATAATAGGTGTCGCAACCTTCACAGTAAAAGTGTTCTTCGTAGTAATCGTCCTCAGGAAGGTACTGGTCTAAATAGTCCGAGTAAATGCAGTCTTCTTTCCAGTATCTTTCGTTGTTGTAGAGAATGGTTTCCGCTTCAAGATATTCGGTTGCATACCATTCGTCTTCAAAGTAGGTGCAGTTGGTTTTTAGTCTGTATTTGCCGTCATTACATTGGCAAATCTGATCTTGGATTTGGTGTTGCATTGTTTTGATCTCCTATGATTTTTGGGGAGATCAAACTTTTATGATAGTTGTTTAGTGATTGGACAGGGTCCACCCTTTATAATATGGATTGATATTATTTTATGATTTATATGATGGATGGCTGCTGAGGTGTTTTGCGGTTGGTTTCTAAACAATTATTTTGTCATAAGTTTGACCTCCTTTTTTGGTTATTAAATAATGTAATTATGAGACTAATAGTCTTCCGGGAATAGAACTGTAAGCAGATCTTCTCCTTTAGGTCCGGCTCTGCAATCTAGGATTCCCCACAGTTTATAGTTTCCTACAAATACTGTCCAAAGGTCCGGGTTGAGCGGATCTTGATTTTGCATTTTTACTTCCAGTTTTCTTAATGCTTCTTGCATTTCTTCTGGACTTAATGCTGATGCTACTGCTCTTGTTGCCACTATTATTAGTGACCCATTGTTTTGTTTTTCCAATATGTTCATGGTTTTTACCTCCTTTTAATTTTGCAGACTCAAGTGCTTAGTATTTGAGGCTGTAAAATTGTTTTTGTGTTTTTGTTAGTTGATTTTGTTAGAAAAAGTAGAATAGTCTTTTATCTAGGTAATTTGGTCGTATTTTGGCTTTTTAGGGCCGGAACATGCCAAATAGGTGTTTTCATTTAGTTGAAAACTACTTTGTGTTTAACTGAATTACAGCAGCATTTATCAATCCAGATTTTTATATCATGGAGATGTTTGCTTGCTGCAATTCAATTTATTGTTTGGAATGTGAGGGTAAGTGAAGCGTGACCTATTAATTTTTTGTTTTATTATTATCAAAGTTATTAATGTAGTTGTTGTGGAAAGGATATTTGTATTCTTCTTCTCGAATTAATTTAATTATGTAATCTAATTTTTGATTTATTTCTTGTAATAGTTTTATTACTTCATCTTGATTATTGTTCTTATTGTTTTTTGGTGTTTTGTTTTCGGTTATCATAACTAAAGGGTAATTACTAGTTATTTATATATTTTTTGTTTTTGCTATTTTTTAGTGAAAAGGAGTGTTAGTTACTTTTGAATAGTACTCTTCATTTCGGAGTGGATAATTTCAATAATAACTGATAAGTAATGGTAATTTGATAATCATTTTTCAGTGGTAATTAAATTCTTCCTAAAAATAGGGGGCAGTAAGTTAGACTTTTCTACCCCTACCCTTTTTAATCATATTTATCGATAGATTTATATATAAGTCTATACATACTGATTTTGTATGGTTTCCTCCCTCGAATTTCAGAAACAAGCTGAAAGAAAGAGACTTCCCCGATTGCCGGATAACTTAGTAAGATTACAATTTCAAAAATCTAATGGTCAGTTCAAAATTACCATTCCGAGAGGCCTTGCCAAAAGTTTGAGGCTTAGTTGTGGTGATGTATTTGAGGCTTTTATTGAGCGTGGAGATTTGGTGTTCCGGATTAAGGAGGTTGATGTTAAATGAAAAAGGCTTTTGTGTATGTGAGAGTTAGTACCGGTGAGCAAGCTAAAGGATTTTCTTTAGATGCTCAGTTAGATGAAATTAAAAGTTATTGTGATAGTAATGATATTCAAATCATGGAAAAATTTTCTGATTCTATGAGTGGAACAAAATTAACGGAACGAAAAGGATTGATGAATTTGTTGGATCGTATTGATGTTGATAAACCTAATGTTGTTGTTGCTACTGAGTCCGATCGTATTTCTCGAAATACTTTTCAGTTTGGATGGATTGATACTCATTTATCTATGAAAGATGTAAAATTATTACTTGTAAATGAGCGTGAAGCTGAGAGTCCTTTTGAGAAGGCTTTTCAGAAAATTAGAGCTGTGTTTTCTGAGTTTGAGACTGATCTTAGACAATGGAGGATTAATCGTGGAAGAGAGAAGGCTAAGAAAAATTCTCGTTTTATGAATCGTCCTCCTTTTGGTTATCGGGTTGTTGGGAGGAATGTTGTTGTTGATTATGATTATAGGGATGCTGTCGTTAATATTTTTGATGATTTTTATGATAATGTCCCTATTAAGAGAATTGCTATGGATGCTGGAAAGAGCCCAGGTAGTATTCGTTATATTTTGAGGAATCATTTTTATGTGGACTCGAATTTGAATTGTGATCACGAGGTTTTTATTGATGTGATGAAGTTTGAGAGAGCTCAAGTTAAGTTAAAAATATCTAAGGAGTTTTCTACTCAAAGGTAGTGAATAACCGAAAAGTTTATATACCAGTAGCGTTATACCATGTTATTGAAGGTGATACACATGATATTTAATAACCAATACAAACCCAAGATCATCGAAGAAGATAGAGCAAAATATTATGAGTCTAATAATTATGTAAAACCTTTTATTTATGATTATGTAGTAAATAATTCTCGAGAAAAGTCCTACTTCAATTCACTCGACTACACTAATTCCCAAAAGAGTTCGAAAACTGTTTATGATATTACAGATACAATCACAAATGATAAACTAAAGTTTTTGGGGACTACCGCAAATCATTTGAAATCTCAGATTGAGCAGAGGTCGAAGATTCGTGATTATCATATTAAAGATCTGGATTCTATGATTTTGGAATGTGATACTGGTGTCATGAATTTGGAGCCTTGGCCCATGTTTACTAATCAGTTTGTTGAAAAGAAAAGAGGCGATCTTAAGAATACTATTCAGCGTTTGGAATTTGAGAAGAAGCAAGAAGTTTTGAATTGCTGGAAGGATCAAAGTTCTTTGTACAAAGAGCTGCTTAAGACTCTTGGTGAGTACAAGAATGTTCAAAGAAGATCTAAAATGTTACGTGGAGGTTATTAGTTGTGTTAGCTGAAGAGATTTGCAATAAACTCAAACCTATTCTTGGGGAAAAGGTTGATCGTCTGTGGAGAGCTTATTTAGTTGAGGATACGGATGGGAAAAGAGAGATCGAGCAGATTCTGAATATGTTATACGTAGATAATATAAATACAAATTTCAGCACTAAGAATAATGATACTCTTGTTCCTCCCCCGGCAGAGAATGTACGCGGTGAGTATCCAATTGGCGTGGTTACATATGCAGGGAAGAAGCTTTACCCTTTTTGTTTAAGAGAACATGATTGGATTAAGCACGTTTTGATTGTTGGAGCATCCGGTTCTGGAAAGACTAATCTTTGTTTTCAAGTTCTTAAGAATTTCATATACAAGAATAAGCCTTTCTTGGTTTTAGATTGGAAGCGTAATTATCGTGATATAGTTAAAGAGAGTTATGGTAAGGATGTTCGTGTTTTTACCGTAGGAAGAGATGTTGCTCCTTTTCGTTTTAATCCACTGATTCCTCCTCCGGGAACTTCTCCAAAAACTTGGTTGAAGAAGCTTATTGAGATCATCGCGCATGCAACTTATGTAGGTGAGGGAGTAATGTATTTATTGCAGAAAGCTTTGGATAAAACTTATAGAGAATTTGGATTGTACAGCAACAAGCCAGTTACTAATTATCCTACTCTAAAAGATCTATTAAATACTATTGAAAGTACTGAAGCTAAGGGCAGAGAAGCCGGTTGGATGAGCAGCACACTTAGAGCTCTTGGTGCTCTTACTTTTGGAGAGACCGGAAAGACATTTAATGTCAGGCAGCAATCCGATATGGCTGAATTACTTAATCATCACGTTGTTCTTGAAATGGATTCACTTACTAATACTGATAAGATCTTTTTGGTTGAAAGTATTTTGTTGTGGATCCATCATTACAGACTGTCTTCTCCCACACAAAAGCGTGAGGAGTTTGATCATGCAATTGTCTTGGAAGAAGCTCATCATGTTATAGGGAAAGAAAAAAGTGATTTAGTCGGAGGAGAATCGATTACGGATGTTATTATTCGTGAGATTAGAGAATTAGGCGAGTCAGTTATTATTATTGATCAGTGTCCAAGTCTTTTGTCTTTACCGGCAAGAGGCAATACTTGGTGTACAATAGTATTGAATCTAAAAGATGCTAAAGATGTCAATTCTGCTGCAAGTGCTTTACTTTTAGAATCTGCCGATAAGAAGATTTTAGGTCGTCTGGATATTGGAGAAGCCGTGGCTAAAATTCAAGGGAGATGGCACAAGCCTTTTATGATCAATATCCCTCATATCCCAATTAAAAAAGGTTCAGTTAATGACAATATGATTAGCGAAATGATGAGACCTTATTCCACTTATTCCACCTCTGAAAGTATCACTACTAAAGAGGAGAAAGAGATTCCGCAAAATGAAGAACAACGAAAAAAAGATATCGGAATATCCTCAGAAGAACAATTATTACTAAAAGATATCTATGCCAATAAATTATCCGGAGTAGTAGAAAGATATAGAAGATTACAATGGAGCAGAAGAAAAGGTAATGAATTAAAAAATTCATTACTAAAAAAACAATTCATTGATAATGAGGAAATCCCAACAAAAAGTGGAAGAGTTGTTGTTCTTAAATTAACCAAAGAAGGAAAAATATTATTTAATAAACCAATTCTAAATAAACAACCAGACATCAGAGAAGGCGGAATAACACACGAATACTGGAAAAATAAATATGCACAAATACTAAAAAATAAGGGTTTTGATATAACTTTTGAAAAACCAATCGGTGAAGGAAAAACCGTTGATGTAGTAGCAACAAAAAATGATAAACAAATTGCAATTGAAGTTGAAACCGGAAGATCAGATATTCTATCAAACATCAATAAATGTCTTCAAGCTAAATTTGATAAAATAATTGTGGTCGCTATCAACGAGAGGATTGAGTCAAAAGTTAAATCATTATTAGAAGCTAATAATTTACATCAAAACCCTAAGATCATAGTTAGTTGTGCAAGAAGAATGATATGACACTTCTAGTCTTTGTGATTCTCCCCTTCCCCTTGCTCCTCATTCGAGGAATTCATCACAACATATTCATATGCCTTCTGCAATACCAAAAGTACTTTTGGTATCTCATAGAACGCAGAAAAGCTGTGTGTAGATTTCCAATGATCATCTTTATCCTTATAAGTCTTGCTAACAATCACATTAAAAATCTTTGTCTCAACACCTTTAACCAAGGAAATGTTCTCAAAAACAGAAGCCTTAATGGCTCCCGCTTTGAAAGTCCTAATCGGTTTATTTCCATTCATTTTTTCACCTCACATAAAAGTTGAGAATCTTTTTGAATCTCAACCGATTGCCTTTTGCTTGCCATCTCATTCTTCCAAACTTTGTGTTCTAACTCAAGCATTCTGGGACTAGGTACTGCCCTATCTGGTATGGATAAAATTAGAGGATCGAATTCTTGGTCAACAAGTCTGACAATTTCTTGAATCTCATCTTCATATGCCATTTTAAGTAGGTACTCTTTTAATATTTTTCGATCCTCCTCATTCCACTTTTCTGTGATCCCATACCAAGAAAGAATGGTCTCAACATCATAGTCTAAAACATCAAAATATTCATGACAGATCCCTCTATTTTCAAGCTCTCTAACAACCCTAAAAACTTTGTATGTGTTCTTATCTGATTCCATTTTCTTTACCTCCTTGCCCCGCTTATTAACTCAACGGGGTCTTCACACTTTAAGACCCCGCGGAGTAGAAAGTAATAAATAAATGATTGGAGAACCGGGTTAGCCGACCTTAAAAAGGGAAAAGTTTATAAAGCGGATTACGATGAGTAAGTCATGAAATGACGTATCCGATTTATAAACTTTTAGGCGTGAAGACCCGACACAATTTTATATAATAAAACATCAAATAAGAATTAAATGAGAGGTGAAAATAACATGGCAAGATCATTCAAATGCCCCAATTGTAAAGGAACACATACCACATGGAAAGGTTACAGACAAACATTGGAAGGAACTAAAAGGATCAGGATATGCAAAGATTGCAAGAAAAGATTTACGACAAAAATGACTATCTAGTATATGGATCAAACATAAATTATTAGCAAAAAAAGAATTACTAGAATATATATCATTCAAATAAAAAACATTAAAACATTCATTAATCTAAAATCCCTCAGTTAAAATTTTCCAACACCCACAAATAATTCTTATCGGCATTACTTCATCAATATTTATCCGCCGCAGATTTATCGGAGGAGGACCATCTTCTTCACATCCGTAAACGAGCCCATCTCTAATTTGTATAGATATACAACACTTTCATAATCTACGAGCGTGAAATTGTTGGACATCTCAAATAAAATTGATAGCTCTGCACCAGAAATACTGATAAAAATCGAAAATACATATTACTGTTCGCAATCTTCCGTTTCGGTATGAGCCCCTAACCTCTCACGTCTCACCTCCTACGTCCGTAAATTTAATTTTCTCTCATAGCTTCCCAAGAAATTTATGATTCAGTTCGCTCATTCTCTCATCCTATCTGCTAAGCATAAAATCTCTTTCTAAAACCCATTTTTCGTACTTTTTACCTGTTTTTCACTTTTTGTAAATGTTTTTTGTGATAATGTACAATTAATAAATGTTTTTCGTGGACTTTAAACGTTTTTCACATATATTTGCAATAAACATTATTTAGATAATACCATGAATAATAAGCACTTTTCACAAACAATAAATGTTTTTCACGAAAGAGTGGCACCAGAACAAGGTACTTTAGTTGGTTATGGTGCGATTATAGATTCCCTAAAACTGGCGGTTCCTATCCCAAACCAGCTTTCCTTAATAAGTACGAAACATAAGAAATATGCAGTGCAAGGGTGGCAAGTATTTACTGTTAAGCATCAACCCCAGGATACTTTGTATAACCATTTGGTGTTTGCTTTAAAATACGAAGGCATAAATCTTTTATTCTTTAAAAAACTTTTTGAACAAATTTCGGTTTCTGATATCGAAGCGTGGATTAAAAATGAACCTTTAAGTATCTACACACGAAAGATTTGGTTTTTATATGAATGGTTAATGCAAAAACACTTAACCATGGCTGACCTAAAAGAAGGTAATTATGTTTTGCTTATTGATGAAGATCTTCAATACGCTTCTCCGGTTAGTATAAATTCTAATCGGCATCGCATTAAAAATAATCTCCCCGGTACACTTGATTTCTGCCCTCTTATTCATAAAACAGAAAAACTTGAAAACTATATCAGCGAAAACCTTGCTGATAAAACAAATCTGGTAATAAAGGAAGTTCATAAAGATATATTGCTTCGAACCTCTGCTTTCCTGCTATTAAAAGATTCTAAAGCTTCTTTTACAATAGAAGGTGAAAGCCCTACTCATAGCCGTGCATCCCGTTGGGGCAGAGCTATTGGTCAAGCCGGCAGCAAACCGCTTTGTAAAGATGAATTGCTTCGGCTCCAACAAATTGTGATTGAAGATTCACGGTTCATAAAAATGGGTTACAGAACCGAAGGCGGTTTTATTGGTGAACATGATCGCACCACCGGTGAACCTATTCCATCACATATTGCTGCAAGATGGCAAGACCTTGACATTTTGATGCAAGCCCTTCTGAATACTGCAAAAAAATTAGAAACCGAGAAATTTCATCCTGTCTTATCTGCCGCTAAAATCGCTTTTGGATTTGTCTTCATCCATCCTTTCGAAGATGGCAATGGAAGAATTCATCGTTACATCATCCATCATTTGCTTTCAGTTATGAAATATACCCCGCAAGGTATCATTTTCCCGGTCTCAGCAGCGATATTGCAGAAAATAGAGGAATACAAAAATGTTTTGGAAAATTACTCACATCCATTGCTTGATTTGATCGAATGGAAGAAAACTAAAGACAATAATGTCGCAGTGCTTAATGAAACCATGGATTATTATCGTTATTTTGACGCAACACTGCAAGCTGAATTTTTATTCGATTGTGTAGATTACACCATTCAGAAAATTATTCCTGAAGAAGTTTCGTATCTCCAAAAGTACGATACAATGAAAGCTTGGCTTGATGATCATTTTCAAATGCCCGATAAAACTGTTGCTTTATTGATTCGTTTTCTCGAACAAAATAAAGGTACTTTATCTAAGCGGGCAAAAGAAAAAGAATTCATCAAATTAAATGCGGCTGAAGTAAAAACAGTTGAAGATAAGTATAAAGAAATTATGTCTGATTAAAATATTATCTTATTAAGTGTCTTATTGATTTAATATACTTTTCTAACCACGACTTTTATATCGAAGAGAAAAATAAAAACAAGTAGTTTATACAGCTTGTTGTTATTATGCCTTATGCACATTAGGTCGAACTCACCATTAACATTCTTCATCCAGATATATCTAGTTATGCCTATACAAAATTGGTCTGTTGCTTTAAGTCATTTATCTATTATTTTTGAACCGAGACTTAAAGATGTTCTTTTATATTTTTTCCATTCACACAAATATTTTCACTCCCTCAATAAACTTATTCTTGCTTTAATCTTCATCTATTCACTATACTTTTTCTTCTTCTTAATTATTTCCTTTTTTCTTTAGTCGATTTAACGAACACAGCATAAGATATTTTATTAATAATGGGTTACAGAGAATAAGAGAGTTCGTTAATTGAACACTTTCTGCATATTTAACGAACCATTTTTACACATTTAGCGAACAAATTCTATCAGAGGAAATCAAATAATTATAATTTTTTCAAAATTTCTAAATGATGATAGGTAGGTATTCTAGTAAGCTAACTCAAGAATTAAAAGCAAGTCTTGGACCTAGAATTGATTCTTGGGAGATGGACAAATTTCCACCTCGAACCCAGATTTTTCCGCCCAGTCCCTTTTCAAACATTTCATGTTGATCAGCTATCCAAATGAAATCATTAGACCTTTCTAAGCTAACCAATTTAGATATATTTACTTTTCTCTTCGAGGAGTTTGTAAGAAAGAGTAATCTAAATCCATTGAACTTTGCGTTCCAGCGGGTTTCATATCTTTTATATTTTTGACCCTGAAAGTAGACTCGATAGTTTTTTATTTTTGCAGAAATATTGATTGATTTTAATCTATTGCTATTTAGAGATTCTGTACCCATGTCTACTTCTAAAAAGAATAGTAAACTTTTATTTTTCTCTTTATTGATGATTGAGAATACTCCATCGGGAATAAATTCTATAAAACGATCATCTTGTTTTGAGTTTTCTGAAATGAGTGCTGAACCATTATTCTTTAATAGTAATAATGGAGTCGTTGATGAAATAAAATCAGTTGTTAAATCGCGTATTTTCATTGACAATAAATTAAGATGAACTCGAAACCAGTTTAATGATAATTCATGCTCAATATTATAAGGATCATCCAGTGTAAATCTTTCAATGTAAATTTTGTTATCTATCAAATTTTCATTTTGGAGAAGTTTTACTCCTTTCTCGCTCAATGAAGAAATAAACTCAGACCTGCCCTTTTCCATTTTGTAGCTCCGAGTTTTAAGATGGATAAAACCTTTTTGATTTAATTTATTAATTCGTTTTTGAACTGCTCTCAATCCTATAGCACTTATTTTTGCAATTTGTTCGTTTAATAAAACAGAATATTCTGATAGAAGAAGTAAAAGGTCGAGATCTTTTTTAGATATTCTTTCCACGGGGATCAAAGAGTCAATAATTTTTTGGTAATATGCTTTCATGATATAGTGGCACTTATATTCTCGTTGTTTCATTTTAGTATTCTGGTTAGAAACATTGTTTAATTTAAAAGATTTACCGCATCTTCAAGATTTTCTTTATTTAAGTGGGCATAGATTTGAGTAGTTGCTACATCACTATGTCCCATTAATTCCTTGACTACATATATTGAAGCTCCTCTTTGGACTAAATTGCTAGCAAAACTATGCCGCAATGTGTGAAAGTGTATTCTTTCGTCACATCCACATAAACGAACAATTTTTTTAAATGATTTGCTCACATAATCCTCGTTAATTTTTATTCCTCTTATTTTAGTAAAAACGAAATCTTCATTAACAATGAAGGCTTTATTTTCTATTTTATTTGTTATTAAAGTTTGCATAATTTCATTTAAGGGAATAACACGATCTTTTTTATTTTTTGTTGAAAATGAATTAGAATTTTGGACGTAAATCTTTCTACTATTGAAATCAATGCTTTTCCATTTCAGATTAACTATTTCTCCAAGTCTCATTCCTGTATTGAATGCTGTATAAAAAATATCGCGCATAGTAGCATCTTGAGTGTTGTTTATTATTTTTTTGAATTCAGGTTTTGTCATAAAAATTGGATAGGGCTTTTGACTAGTTGGCAACTTAATTTTACTAAATGGATTTTCTGATAAATATCCCCAATCTATAGCTCTATTAAAACTTGCTTTTAATGTTCGAAAATATAATTCCGCGGCTTTAGGTGCCCTTTTATAAACAATACTTAAGAATTCCTGAGATTTGGGAATTGTTATTTTCCTTAAGGGGATATTTTCAACAAATTTTATAAAATGTCTAAAAGATAATTTTATAGAAATTAAATATTTTTTTGAATAAGCTTCAGCCACAAATTTTATATATTCATCTCTAAAATCAACCAAAGATATATAAGAAACCTTTTTATTTTTTTGTTGGTTTTCTCTAAACTCAGATAGAAACAAATTTGCATCCTTCTTATTTTTTCCCCCTGTAGATACTCTTTTTTTTCTATTTTCTTCGAAGTCAAAAAATTCCACAAAATAAATTCCGTTTGATCGTTTACCCAAGTACATTTTTACCTCTTTACTTAAAGATTAAAGTAAAATGTTCAGTAAAGTGTTCAGTGGAATTTGACTTATTTTTGATTGTGTTTAGGAATGTCAGTAGAAAAGTTGCGTTTTTGAAGCAAAATAGAGCTGGCGATGGGACTCGAACCCGCAACCTGCTGATTACAAATCAGCTGCTCTACCAATTGAGCTACGCCAGCAGAATTAAGCGCCCAAAATTAATATTATTTTGTTTTCTTAGCAAGAAAATGAACTATAAAAAATTATAATTTACTTAACTTTTGGCCGAAAATGGATTGCTGTTTGAGTAAACCTTGAATTGAACCATCTTTTGCCTGATCTTTTTTATTAACTCGAATGTTAGAGAATTGGAATCAAACGATTCTCCAACATTTAATATTTTTCCTGTATTAAAAGAAATAAATCCCGCCACTGTATTGTATTCATCCGATTCGGGAAGATCAATATTAAAAATTTCATTAAATTCTGAAATATCCATTGATCCTAAGACATAGTATTTCCCATCTGGCAGCTTGCTGTAATTTCTAACTTCTGTTTGCGATGTATCCCCCAGATCCCCAACTATTTCTTCAAGAATATCTTCCATGGTAATAACACCCTCAGTTCCGCCGTATTCATCAGTTACAATTACTAAACGTTCGCCGCGTTTTTGCATCTCTTTTAAAATTTCAGAAATCAGTTTTGTTTCGGGAACAAAATATGCCGGCCGGACTAAACTTTTTACATCAATTTGTATATCCTCTGCAATTGATCTAATTAAATCTTTTGTGTGAAGAACACCAACAATGTTATCAAGCGAATCTTCATAAACAGGCAGAAGCGAGTGGCCGGTCTTAATTATGTATTTCATAATCTCATTTTTATCCCCGACCATTTCAACTGCACTCATCTCGGT
>JBGSOQ010000253.1:0-4829 GCA_041739035.1 Ignavibacteriaceae bacterium
CGCATTTAGATGTTCTTCAGAATTTAGTTGATAGCCATGATACGGAGCGATTGTTATCTATGATTGTTAATCCTGATAGAGATTATGATCGAGACGGAGATGAAAGAAATCTGAATTATTCACCTGCAAAACCTGATTCAGCAAATTATGAAATTCAAAAGATGATTGCAGTTTTTCAAATGATGTATCGGGGTGCCCCTATGATTTATTATGGTGATGAAGTTGGAATGTGGGGTGCGGATGATCCGCATGATAGAAAACCAATGATTTGG
Source organism: Ignavibacteriaceae bacterium (assembly GCA_041739035.1). Classification (GTDB taxonomy): domain Bacteria; phylum Bacteroidota; class Ignavibacteria; order Ignavibacteriales; family Ignavibacteriaceae; genus XYD12-FULL-36-8. The sequence goes on from JBGSOQ010000253.1 coordinate 273, forward strand.
AATAATCTAGAGTACGATGACGAAATTATTACTGAAGAGTCCGGGTTCAACAAAGGCTTTGGAAGATATCCAGTTAAGCAAAACAATGAAATTCTTAATTTTTATGAACGATTAATTCATATTAGAAAAAACAATTTAGCCCTACAAAAAGGAGCAAGGAAGTTTCTTTATTCAAACGATGATAAAAAGACATTTGTTTTTGAACGCAAAGAGAAAGATAATTGGTTTGTAATTGCATTCAACTTGGGAGATGTATCAGATAATATTTCGCTTTATTTTAATGAACAAAATATTATATATGATGAGTTTTTAACAGGTGATAGGGGAACCTCGGTTTCAGAAAATAAGTTGGGTCTGAACTTTGAATTTCAAATTCCACCGAAGGTCGCATTAGTTTATAAAATTTATCCTAGCGATTATTAGTTGGGATTAAATCTTATTCTTCCTTTACCTTAAAAATAAAGTTCATTATTTTTAAGTGAATTTAATAGTCGCCCCGGTAGCTCAGTATGGATAGAGCAGCAGTTTCCTAAACTGTTTGTCGGAGGTTCGAATCCTCTCCGGGGTACCATATCTTCCCAAAGTTCGAACTGTCGAGCTCTGTAGAATTTAACTTATTCCAATTTTTCTTTATTTTTCCATCGGTCCTTATTTTAAATATAATCTCACCATTACCCGAATTACCATCTACTTTGCAAATAATTTTTTCAAAGAGTAATTGATTAATACGTTTCTTCTTTTGTGAACTAACAGTTTCAAACTTCTCAATATACTTATTGAATATTTTCTTGAAATCCTTCTTACTTAGTGTTTTTTTTTGATTGACTTGCAATTTTTGTTTTCACTTCATTCATTCTATTCTCAATTTTCTCTCGATTTAATTCAAATTCTCCAAGCTTGGCACTAAGACATTTTTGAGCCAGATCGGAAGCCTGTAGAGCAATCGCATTTAAAATATTTGTTATCTCGGTTTTTTTACTGGCCAAATTCGATTTGAATTAAGAGTATTCGTCTTGAAGTTCCTTTAAACCAATGGAAGAATTATAAACCTATCTCTCAACTATGGCAGAAAAAAGATTCTAGTCAATTAATATTTTATTGATAATTTTTTCAAGAGTATCTCTCCCTCTAATTGATTTATTTTAATACTTTTGTTTCCCAAATTATCATATTAATAATAATTATAATTGCACCTTACTTGACCACAAAAAACCAATTCAATTTTTTTGGGGGGGTAATTAATTAAATTAAATATAAATATCACACTTTTTATTTTAAATTTTAATAATGAATTTCAACTCTTATCTTGTCGATTTGGGATTACATAAAACTTGTAATATACTTGTTCATGCAAGCTTCGAGCAAATTAAAAGAGCTTTTCCCCAAATAACTCCGGCGGAAATCATAGACTCTTTCAAGAAAACTGTTACAAGATCCGGGTCGATTATTTTCCCAACTTTTACTTATTGCTTTAAAAAGTCAGTCCATAATTATGAGGTATTTGACCCTGAAAACTCCAGAAGTAAAGTTGGCTTGCTTTCAGAGACATTTAGATTAAGCGATGGTGTAAAAAGAACAGCTTCTCCTACGCATTCATTTTCAGTCTGGGGAAAAGCAACAGGAGCGATTTTAGAAACAAACTCACCACAAAGCCCTCTTGGAAAAGAAAGTGTTTTAGAATGGCTTACTCTTACACCAAATTCTTTTGTGTTGATGCTCGGAACGGATTTTTCATCTTTAAGCTACGGTCATTATCTCGAAATAGAATCTAAAATTCCTTGGTGCAATTTTTCTACTTGGGAGCATTTGAATGTTTTAGAAGTTGGTGTTTCTATTCAAGGAGAAATGGGGTTAAAAGAAATTCCGGGATGCAGCAAAAGTTTTGTTAATTTTGAGAAATATCTCGTGCGAGAAAAATTAATTGTTCAAAACATCTATAACGGATTAAAAAGTTATTTAATCAGCATCGAAAAATTACATTCAGAAGGTGTTAAATATTTTAATAATAATTTCCAAAATTTGTTATGTTCAAAAGGAGAATGTAAAGCTTGCGACTCTCGAAGACAAAAGTATTTAGAGGTCTAACTTTCCTCCCGACAATATTAGTATTGTCACTTTGTATTAACAGTTGTAATAATCGGCAAGAATTCGATGCTGATGATTATTTTACCAAAACTGCCTTAAAAGGTGAACGAGAAAAGTTCCTAATAAAAACGATAAATGAAACAATCTTAGGAAATTTTTCAATTCAATTAACTGATTCAACAGAAAATAAATACCAAAGTGCATTTTGGGCAATGGAATTGATTCAATACAAAAGCAGTTTTAGTGATTCCGTTATCAGAAGATGTTTTAAAAATCTTAGTTCGAGAAGCATTGATTTTCAAAGATCGTTACTTGAAATTGTTTTCAGTCTCTACCAGAAAGAATTCGTAAAAGAAGTTAATTTATTCTCCAATCAAACTGATAATCCAAAACTTTTTGCGATGTGTTTGATTTATCTAAAAAACTCTGAAATTGATTTAAATATAGCGTTCAATGAATTCACTATAAAACACCCTCAACTAAAATACAATCCCATTATCATAATGCTTAAGAACGATCTGGATTCTGTGCAGAAAAGTGTCCCCAGTTTAGTTGAGCTTTTAAGAAATAATTTTGAAAAGGGCGAAACGGTTATTTTCTCCTTTCAGCGGGAGAATAGAAATTATCCCGGTTTGCTTATAATAAAAAAATCCGATGGGAGATTTTTACGCGAAAATTCAGGTGAAATATTTTCTGTTCAACAGCTTGCCAGGTCAATAACTGATTTACCAGGCTATATTACAAATGGTAATACGCCGCAAGGTATTTTATCAATACAAGGAATTGATTTCTCAAAAAATGATTTTATTGGATCATGCCCTAATTTACAACTTGTTCTTCCTTTTGAAGTAACACCGGATGTATATTTTCATTCTAATGTTAATGATTCCATATGGAACCTTGATTACTATAAAAATCTGCTGCCGCAAAGCTGGCAAAATTATCTGCCTATTTATGAATCCTTCTATGCGGGTAAAGCTGGAAGAAATGAAATTATTGCACATGGTACAACAATCGATCCTGGATTTTATGCAGATGAGTTGTATTATCCTTTCACACCTTCATTAGGATGTTTGACAACTAAAGAGATTTGGTCGAATGAAAGTGGAAAAATTATTGAAAGTAATCAAATAAAATTTATGAATGCTTTCAAGCAGGCTGGTTCAAATACAGGATTTTTTATTGTCGTTAATATCAACGACGAACAATCACCCGTCTCATTGGATGAAATTAAGTCAATAATTCTTAAAGCAGAGAAACAATAATGTCCATCATCGATATCATAATTGTTTTTACATACTTAATAGCTATTACAATAATCGGTTTATACTTTGAAAGGAAGGCATCTTCGGGAATTGATTCCTATTTTTTAGGAAACAGAAAAATTCCTTGGTGGGCACTCGGTGCTTCCGGCATGGCATCAAATTTTGATGTAAGCGGAACTATGATAAATGTGGCATTAATTTACGCTTTTGGTGCCGTTGGATTCTTTGTTGAGATGCGAGGTGGTTTAGTTCTTATCATGGCTTTTTTAATGATTTTTATGGGGAAATGGAATCGAAGATCAGGTATGATGACCATGGCAGAGTGGATGAAGTTAAGATTCGGATCAGGAATTCAAGGTAAAGTTGCAAGATTCATTTCTGCTATATCGACAATAATAATAACGATTGCAATTGTATCTTACTTTGCCGTAGGAGCAGGAAAATTTATCGGAGATGTTTTAGGAATACCCAGTTTCTTTGGCTTCTCTTCGGAATTTTGGGCAGCAGCAATAATTATTACTTTCACAACTATTTACACAATTGCAAGCGGACTTTACGGCGTTGTTTGGACGGATGTTTTCCAGGGTTTTCTAATTTTTATTATGATAGCAATTGTGTGCACAATTTATTTTACCAGCACTTCTTTACCAGATAATTTTTCAGTTTCAGTTCCCCTAAAAGATGGCGGTTTCCAGGCAATACAAACAACCAAAGACGCCTGGACAAATATAATTCCTAGTTGGAATAGAAATTTTCCTGAGAACTCTTCTTATTCTATATACAATTTTTTTGGAATTGCGTTACTATTTTATCTGATAAAAGTAATAATAGAAGGGAGTGCTGGAGTCGGCGGTTATATGGCACAACGATTTTTTGCATCCAGAAGTGATAGAGAAGCTGGATTACTTTCTTTATTTTGGACTTTCCTACTTTCATTTCGCTGGCCTTTCATTGCCGCCATTGCAATGCTTGGAATAAGTCTTGGGGTAAACTCAGGCGAAATAATCAACGACCCCGAAAAAGTTCTCCCTGCAGTAATTTTTAGTCTTCTGCCTGTAGGATTAAAAGGATTTCTTGTTGCGGGGCTGATGGCTGCAGCAATGTCAACATTCAGTTCTTTAATTAATTCAGGAGCATCCTACTGGGTAAAAGATATTTACCAAGAGTTTATAAATCCTGGCGCTTCAGATAAAAAATTAATTTTTCA
>JBGSOQ010000294.1:0-1780 GCA_041739035.1 Ignavibacteriaceae bacterium
ATATGGATAATGCAGAAAGCAAAAGAGTAAAGTTGGTGTTTAATTACAATAGAAAATCATATACCAACCTTTTAGGGGATAAATTCCTTTTCTCTCTAGCAATTTCAAACTTGATCGGTAACGCTATAAAATATGTTGACAGGAATGGAATGGTTGAAGTCAATATTGATGACGAGGAAAATGAAATCATTATTTCAGTATGTGATAATGGAATTGGCATACCTGAGAATGAGCTTGAAAAAATATTCATCGAGTTCTTTAGATCCTCGCGAGTTGATAAAGACAAGCAGGAAGGTGCGGGAATTGGTTTAGCTATTGTAAAAGAAATTATTGAAAAGCATAAAGGAAAAATCTCAGTCGAAAGTCCCTCAAGATTAGCTAGTAAAAATAAACCTGGAACCTGTTTCAAAATACAATTACCAAAAATCAATATTTCATCAACAAAAAATGGAGGAGTTAAATGAAAGATGTTATTATTAAAATTATCTTTCTCATATCACTTGTTTTTGTTTTCTGTTTTGATAACTATTCACAGCAAATCAAAGCAGGGGATCATGCATTAGGTACGAGAAAGTATGAAGATTTCAGCAAAGCAAAGTTTTGTGGAACTTCTTGCCACAATGATTTCTTTCAGCAGTGGAAACAAGCAATGATGTCGCAAGCGTATACACATCATTGGGACGAAATCGAGTATTTCAAGCTTGCAGTACCTCACGCTGAAAAAGATCCTGCGGTAGCAGAAGTTAAAGCGGGCTGTAATGGATGTCATACTCCAATTGCCTTTTTAGCCGGTGACGTTCCGCCGCCGCTTCCTGAAAAAATGTCTATGGCAAATGAATCTGTTAATTGCGATGTATGTCATACGGTAACAGGTTTTGAAGGAGATACTCCATTCAATTTCAATTTCATTTCTTCTCCAGGCCGGCTTAAATATGGACCAAGAGGAAATGTAAATTCCCCGGAGCATCAAACTCAAAAATCAGACTTTTTAGGTACTGGAGAATTTTGCGGGACATGTCATAATGAAAAAAGTCCTTATGGTGTTTGGGTAAAATCAACTCACCTTGAATGGAAAGAAGGTCCTTATGCTAAAGAAGGAGTTAAGTGTCACAATTGCCATATGACATACACACCGGGATATACAGCTGCCATGGGGAAACAATATCCGGATACTCGGCAGCATCTTTTTCATGGGGCTCATGATCCTGGAAAAGTAAAAGGCACAATTGAATTAAGAATACATCCCGATATAAATGAAGCGGAACCTGGCGAACGAGTTAAATTCACAATTGCACTTTTTAATCAGAAAACCGGGCATAAATTCCCATCTGGCTCTGTTGAAGATAGAATTGTTTGGATGCATGTTGAAGCAGTAGATTCTAAAGGAAATGTTTATCACATTCCTATTGATAAAAAAGGATTTGAGGGAGAAGAATATACCATTGGAAGTGACGTTCTTGCTTATCAGGATATGGGAATTGCCCTTAACGATCCCAATTTTAAGGGTGTTCAGCGTGATGGAATTCCAATCGGTGACAGAATTTTCCGAATGGCCTATTTTGATCCCCAAGGAAGAATGACTATTCAGCAATGGAATACAAAATCTCAAGGAGTTGATTACAGAATTGGTCCGCGAGAGACTAAACTTGAAACTTGTACATTCACGCTCCCAAACAATCTTCCTGCTGGTAAACTAAAGATTACAGCAGTTCTAAATTATCAAAAACTCGTAAAACCGGTTGCAGATTTTCTCGGTGTTCCAGAAGAAGAATCTGAGATT
>JBGSOQ010000335.1:0-9817 GCA_041739035.1 Ignavibacteriaceae bacterium
TACATTCGCTGTAGATTTCTTCAAGACAATCCGGTTTCCATTCGTTTGAAAGTTTATTCCATATTTTCAATCTCAATTCCATTGGCGTCTCGGCCGAGTTAATACCTAAAAGATTTATACCTCGGAGGATGAAAGGAAATATAGTGGTTTGTAATTCATGTGAGTACACATTTCCGCATGAAGCTACCGAACACCTGTAATCCATTTGTTTTATGACTGTTGATAGAATATTTCCGCCAACTGTGTCAATAGCGGCTTTCCATCTTCGGTTAAGCAGCGCTTTACCTGAATCATCATCAACTTCTTCACGCCCAATTACAATATTGGCTCCAAGTTTTTTAAGGAAGCCAACTTTATCAGTCTTTCCAGTTGACGAAACGACCTTGAAATTATTTTTTGCAAGAATTGCGACAGCCATTGAACCAACTCCGCCTGTTGCACCTGTTACTAAAACTTCTCCGCTTATTTTTTCTTCCGCGCAATGCTCAAGCTTATAAAGCGACAATGCTGCTGTAAACCCCGCAGTTCCATAAATCATGCTTTCCTTTAAAGTCAGTCCTTTTGGTAATCTTACAACCCAATCTGAAGGAACTCGAATGTACTCAGCAAATCCACCCGAGGTATTCATTCCAAGATCATAGCCGGTTACTAATACTTCATCATCAACTTTAAATTTATTTGAGGAAGTTTCAGATACAATTCCGGCAGCATCAATTCCCGGAGTGTGGGGATACTTCCTTGTTATACCTTTGTTGCCGGTTGCAGATAACGCATCTTTATAGTTGAGTGAAGAATATTTGACTTTTATTAAAACTTCACCTTTAGGCAATTCATCAATATTTCTTTCAGAAATATTTCTAATGAATTTGCCATTTGCCTCGCTTATAACTAATGCTTTAAATTTTTGATTCATTTTGTTTCCACGTAATGTACAAAATAAAAAAGGAGCCGATTTCTCGACTCCTTAAATTTATGAAAAGTTTTTGTCGCAGTGAATCGGTTCTAAAAACGGCTATTCCCAATTCATCATTTTCTTCAATTCTGTAATGTGTGCAAGATGATGATCACTATGCCAGGCATATAATGCAAGTGTTTTGCTTAAAGATATATTCCCCCATTCAGGATGGTTAAATGTTCTTTTAAACTGTTCATCTGAAAGGGATTTTAAAAGAACAACCCACCTTTTGTGAAGTGAATCAAGAAGGTTTAAGGAAACATCAATTGGAGTTTCAAATGAATCATTTAATTCGGCCCAAAGATGTTCCTCATAAGTTTTTATACTCGGATTATCTTCAGTTAAAGCAAGCTTAAATCTTACATAGGAGTTTAGATGGCTGTCAGGCATATGATGAATGACTTGTTTAATTGTCCAACCGCCTTCGCGATATGGCGCACTCAATTGTTCTTCGGAAAGGTTTTCAACTTCTCTTTTCAACAAGGATGGCAGAGATTCGATAGTCTTTATAAATTCATTTCTCATTTCCATAGTCACATTTATATTGTGATCAAATCTTCCTATCGGGTAACGTGGATCTTTTTGCATGCAATTACCTTTCACATAATATTTTATGATAAATATAATTAATGCTGAAAGAAAAAAATGTGATTTGCACACTCACAATAAAAAAGGTGAGCTAAAAAACTCCCCTCTATTTTCATATTAATTAATTTGGGAGTTACTATTTCATCAAAACAAATTTTTTGGTAGCGGTAAAATCACCTGCTCGCAGAGTATAAAAATATATTCCGCTTGATAATTTGTTAGCATTGAAGTTTACACTGTAAGTTCCAGCCGGCTTTTCTTCATTTGCTAAGGTTGCAACCTCATTTCCTAAAACATCATAAACTCTTAAAGTAACTAACACACCTCCGTCAGCCCGCCCCGCTTTGCTTTGCGAGGCCGGGGAGGCGGACAAGCCCTCGTCCCCTCTCAAGAGGGGAATAGCATACCTTATCGTAGTAGAGGGGTTAAAAGGATTAGGATAATTCTGCGAAAGATAAAATGAGTTTGGGTTTGCTGCCAATTCATCATCAACCGATGTAGCCGTAGGATCGCGGTATTGTGCGCCGTCAATATAAATAGCGCCGGATTTAGCTCCATTGGGGGCTTGTTTAATTACCACGCTGTGAAATAGTCTGTCACCGCTTCCTGGAATTGAACTTATCGGAATTTCGATGAACTTCCAGCCGGTAAAATCTAAGGTATCAACACGAACAATAACATTTGTTGACGCATTGTAGTAATACCAAAACTCTAAAAAGTTATTGCTCCAGTCCCCATAAACCCAAAGTCCCATTTTATAATCCGGATTTGAACCGATGTTTGGTTTATCGGCATTAAAAGTTCTGCAGACACCTGAAAGCCCCGTAAACACATAAGAAATTTTACCGGATTTTGTGCCATCAACTTTTTCTTCAGCACTAATTTCAAAATTTGTTAAACCTGGATCAGTTCCCACTGTACTTCCGCTGTAATCAGGATCTTTCCAATTATTTAGCGCTTCAAAGTTGTCGAAGACTGTTCCAAGTACAAAATTATTTTTTTCGGTTTTAAAGTTAACTATGTAGTCATTGCCGAGCTCGGCGCCGACAATATTTTTGAGCGAGCTTTTAAACGTCACCTTATAAATTGATTCATCGCTAAGCTTGTTAGAGGGAGAAAAAGAAATCACTCCTTTACCATTTATTTCGTTATAGGTAGCATTCTTCATTGAGACTGTATTTCCTAATTCATTTTGGAAATAAATATTTCCGGCTAGCGAACTTTGGAGTAAAGGTGTGCTGAAGTTAACAATTACTTTAACTGTTGTGCTGATATCTTGCTGATTGTTGGTCGGATATGCAGTTGTAACCTCCAATGATGCGTATGCTTTTGTTATAAAACTGAATGAGTATGCACTATCGAGGTGTGTGCTAAACAAACTTACTGCATCTTCTGATATTGTTACTTCATAATTAGTTGCTAAAGTATAAAGAGTTGAAGGCGTAAACACTAAAGTCTGTCCTAAATCTTCCCAAGTGAAAATTCCGTTTATTGCTGGCACAATTGAGAATGCTGCTTCAGTGACACTTTTGTTCATCGGTTTATTGAATTTGACTTTAATCGGAGCGTTAAGCCAAACACTATCTGTACTGCTAGCTGGAATATGTGATGTTACTATAGGTGCAGTAGTGTCTTGTGCTATCAAACCTAAGTAATAATTCCAATCCCAATATTGTCCGGGATCAGTATGAGAATTACAAGTGGGATCAATAGCTGGATAGTTAGCTGTCATCCAGTTTTTCCATGAACTGTTTTGCCATTCGTAATGCCCAATGATGTGATTTCTATCTACTGGAATGCTAAACTTTGTTACAAAGTGTCTGAATAGTGCTGCAGAAGATTGGTACATAGCTTCAGTAAAATACGCGGGGTTGCTTACATAACCCTCATGTTCAACACCAAGCATATAAGCATTCCAACAGCGCGCGTGCCAGGCTCGGTCCTGTTCTTTAACTAATTGTACTACGTAACCATCAGAGCTTCTAATTATATAATGTGAACTTGCTTGAGCAGCGGGATTTTTTAGCCATGAAACAGATCCTGCAAAACTACCTTCTGTGTCATGTACAACAGCAAACAGTTGATTGATATTGAAAGATGTAAAGTTCGAACTCGGGTCCCAAACTGCTGGAGGATAATCATCCGATTGAATATTCTGCAATTTATTTTCGGGATTGACCTCCTCATTAAATTGTTTCATGTCTATTTCAGCATGCGAATCAATCTGAATACCATTTGTGATTGTTCCTTCGGAAAGAACTTTGAATGCATCGAATGAATAAAACTCTTTCACATCCTCTTGTGGAATACCGGAATATTTTTCAAGGACAGGTTTCCAATTATTAAGATTCTTTCTGTTGATCTTCATTTCAGCCGCTAAATTATATAATAACGCTGCTGCACCACGAATATTTAATTCATAATTGTAAATGAGCATTTCAGGTGTCGCTCCGATGAGGTTGGCTGCTTCTACCAGCGAATGACCAAACCAATCATCATCTTTTAATCCCATTATACCGTATGAATGAGGCATTCCGGAACAAGCTTCATGGCTTTCATCAGGAATTATATGGCTTAATCTCGTTTCGGTATGGGCAATTGATTTCAAGATATCAACCGGAACATTATATAAAGTACCGCTTGATTGAAATGCGTTTGTAATTTCTTCGGGAGACTGAGCCAATGCCGGTATAGTTGTAATTAAAGTGATTATTAAAAATGTAAGCAAGTATTTAATCATTTTTTCCTCTTTTTTGCATCAGAATTATTAGAATAAGCAGAGTCAAAATAAAATATCATTGTTCTATTAACAACATAAAAACTTAGAGCAATTATCAATCCAAAAGGATATTTATCTAAAATGGCTTAATACTTCAATCATGTATTATTCATGCTGGAATGATGCTCTTTCAATTTGTTACAGTCTGTGAAGGGGATATTGATCTCAATACGTGTCATTTAACTGTATCCTTCATATTTTAGTGTTATCAATTATAATTTTGTTTAAAATTAAGGTACCGCGATGAAAAGCAAATCTTTATTCTTACTAACAACATTATTTTTAATTTCAAATCTGCAACTGCAAGCTCAGGATGTTAGAAACACAGGTAATGTCAGGGTTTATAAAAATGAGTTTTTTGAGGAGATAAAAAAAGCATCAAAAGAATATTTTGAAAAAGAGAAAGAACCGAAAAAAGTTTTTAAAGTTGATTTTACAGGGCTTGATCTGCCAAAATCCAAAGAAGATTTCAAATACTATTGGCATAACGATCCAGTATCGCAAGGAAGTACTGGAACGTGCTGGTCTTTCTCAACTACATCATTTTTAGAATCTGAGATTTATCGCATCAACAAAAGGAAAGTTAAGCTTTCCGAAAACCACACGGTTTATTGGGAATACATTGAAAAGGCAAGAAGATTCGTTCAGGAAAGAGGGAACTCCGAATTTGCTCAGGGCTCGGAAGCAAACGCGGTAACACGAATGTGGAAAGAGTATGGAGTTGTTCCTTCAGAAGTCTACACAACTAAGATGCCCGGACAAAAATTTCACGATCACAGCAAGTTGTTTGACGAAATGAACGGCTATCTCAAGTCGGTTAAGGAGAGAAATGCATGGAACGAAGAAGAAGTTCTATCAACAATCAAATCAATTTTGAATTACTACTTTGGAACTCCGCCAGCCAAGTTTAATTATGAGGGAAAGGATTACACTCCAAAGGAATTCCTGGCAAAGGTTGTTAATCTAAATCCAGATGATTATTTGTCGATCATTTCACTAATGCAGGAACCGTACTACACCAAGATTATTTATGATGCACCTGACAATTGGTGGAAGGATAATAATTACTACAATGTCCCTCTTGATGAATATATGAGCTTAATCAGAAATGCCATTAGCAAAGGTTTTACAATGAGCATCGGCGGAGATGTTTCTGAGGCGGGGATTGATTCTCATTTTAAAGTTGCCTTGGTTCCAACCTTCGATATTCCATCCGAATATATTGATGAGAATGCCCGGCAGTTCCGTTTCAGCAATGAAACAACTACCGATGATCATGGAATTCATTTAGTCGGCTATATGAATAAAGATGGAAAAGACTGGTACTTGATTAAAGACTCCGGTTCCGGTTCGTTTAATGTTGGTGACAAAGGATACTATTTTTACAGCGAGGATTATATAAAGCTGAAGATAATTGATTTCATGGTTCACAAAGATGCTGTGGGGGAATTACTGAAGAAGTTTGGGGAATGAAGTAGATTAAGATTATGATAAAGATTAAGAGATAAAGTATTTATGTTTTTACCAAAACCAACATTTGATCGGCTTAAAACTCAGCATGAAGTTGTTGAAGTATTAATTTCAGGAATGAGTGAAGCTGAGTTGCGTTTTCGTCCAATTCCTGATAAATGGTCTATTCATGAAAACCTTGCTCATCTTGCTTGCTATCAGCCCAGAGTAATTGCAAGAACAAAAAAAATATTGGATGAAGAGAATCCGGCTTTTGAAGGTTATATCCCCGAAAATGATCCCGAGTTTCCGACCTTCCTTTCAATGTCCGTTGAGGAATTGTTAACTCATCAAAATGAAAAGAGAGTAGAAATTGTCAATCTTATCACTAGTCTTTCTAATGAACAAATGAATCGAACTGGTACTCACTCAAAATTTGGGAAGATGAATCTTGTTGAATGGACAGAATTTTTCTTGCTGCACGAAGCACATCATATTTATACAACATTTAAGCTGAAACGAAGCATTAAAAAATCATAAATGATTTGTATTGTTGCTGATGGAATTGCTTTGTGAAACTTTGTGTCCTAGAGTCTTAGTGGTGATAAATTTATTCTGAGCTATAACTGCACTGTGAAATGCCACCAAGTCACATAGGAACACAAAAAAAATTTATTCGTTGGACAATTAGGTAATGAGGGTTTTTCGAACTTAATTCCGACCGCTCTTCACTATCAATTCATACAATTTCTTAAATTTGCCTATCATTAAATTCAAAAAAATTATTTTCCTCTCGTAAAACATAATTAGGAGACTTTATGAAAAGGTTCTTTTTACTAATTGCTTTGTTTCTCCTTCCAGTCATTTTGATTAACGCGCAAAAAAAGGAAGAAGAAAAGGATCTTCTGAAGAGCAGCACTTTCAACGGATTAAAGTTCAGAAACATTGGACCTGCTTGGAACTCAGGAAGAATATCTGACTTTGCAGTTAATCCAAGTAATCATAGCGAATATTACGTTGCGGTATCAAGCGGCGGATTGTGGAAAACAACGAACTCCGGTACAACCTGGATACCAATTGCAGATACAATTCAAGCTTATGCAATGGGATGCGTAACTCTCGATCCAAATAATCCTTTTATTGTTTGGCTCGGAACAGGTGAGAACAATCATCAGCGCGCACTTGGTTATGGATCCGGTGTTTATAAATCTGTTGATGGCGGACAATCGTGGAAACAAATGGGCTTGAAAGAATCTCGACAAATTGGTGGAATTGTAATTGATCCTCGAAACTCAAATGTGGTTTATACTGCTGCTGAAGGTTCGGTTTGGGGTCCTGGTGGTGATAGAGGTTTGCATAAATCAACCGATGGAGGAATTACCTGGAATAATATCTTAAAAATCAGTGAGAATACGGGAGTCAACAATATAATTTTTGATCCCCGAAATCCAGATGTTCTTTACGCAACGTCTGAACAAAGACGCAGACATGTATTCACAAAAATTGGCGGCGGACCGGAGACAGCAGTTTATAAATCAACTGATGCCGGCACAACATGGGAAAAGATTAATAAAGGATTGCCCACAGTTGACATGGGCGGAATGGGAATCGCAATCTCTCCAGCAAATCCGGATGTAATTTACTTAAGTGTTGAAGCTGCTGAAAAACAAGGAGGATTTTTCCGTTCAACAAATCGAGGCGCATCATGGGAAAAAATGAGTGACACGCATTCCAAGGGACAATATTTTAATGAAATTTACTGCGATCCTAAAAATGTTGATAAAATTTATCTGATGGATGTGTACTCAAAAGTAACTTTGAATGCTGGTAAGACCTGGCAGAATATTGGACAAAGCAATCGTCATGTAGATGATCATGTAATGTGGATAGAGCCGAATGATCCTCAGCATTTTCTCATTGGAGGTGATGGAGGAATCTATGAAACATTCGACGGGGGAAATAATTGGTTATTCAAAGCAAATCTTCCAATCACTCAATTCTATCGAGTCAATGTTGATAACGATTTACCGTTCTACAATGTTTATGGAGGAACACAGGATAACCAAAGCATGGGAGGACCATCACGAACAATTAGTGCGGATGGAATAATTAACTCTGATTGGTTTATGACTAACGGAGGCGATGGGTTTTGGACTGCAATCGATCCAACAAATCCAAACATTGTTTATGCTGAATCTCAATATGGCGGAATGGTAAGATATGATAAGCAAAGTGGAGAAATTCTTGATATTCGTCCCGAACCAACGAAAGGAGAGAAAACTTACAAGTGGTATTGGGATGCTCCTTTCTTCATAAGTCCTCATTCACCGACACGTTTGTACTGTGCTGCTGAAAGAGTTTTTCGGAGTGAGGATCGAGGGGATTCTTGGCAGCTGATTAGTGATGATTTAACAAGAAAGCTTGACAGGAATTCCTTTAAAGTAATGGATAAATTTTGGAGTATTGATGCAGTTGAAAAAAATGTGAGCACTTCGCAATATGGATTGATTGTTGCACTCGCAGAATCTCCCATAAAAGAAAATTTGTTATTTGCCGGAACTGATGATGGCTTAATTCAAATTACAGAAGATGCAAAAACATGGCGAAAGATAGAGAGTTTTCCTGGCGTTCCAGAATATACACTTGTAAGTGATATTCTGCTCTCACGGTTTGATGAGAATGTTGTGTATGCTACTTTCAACAATCATAAAAGAGATGATTTTAAACCCTATGTTTTGAAAAGTACTAACAAAGGAAAAAGCTGGGAATCAATTGCTGGAAATCTACCAGAAAATGGCGCAGTAAATACAATTGTTGAAGATCCAACAAAACCAAATCTTCTTTTTGTAGGAACTGAATGGGGAATATTCTTTTCTGTTGATGGCGGAGCGAAATGGATTCAGTTGAAATCAGGAATACCGACTATAAAAGTGCCGGATATTGTAATTCAGGAAAGAGAAAAAGATTTAGTGCTGGCAACATTTGGCAGAGGTTTTTACATATTAGATGATTATTCCCCATTGCGAATAATTGATAAAGAATTTCTTAACAAAGAATCTTTTATTTTTCCTGTAAAAGATGCGCTGATGTACATTCAAAAAAGCGGAAGGTATGGACAAGGATCAGCATATTTCAAAGCACCAAATCCAGATTTCGGTGCGGTTTTCACTTATTATCTTAAGGAAGTTCCTAAAACATTGAAGGGGATGAGAAAAGAAAAAGAGAAGGAATTCTTTAAGAAAGGAGAGTTCATCCCTCAACCAACAGTTGAAGAGCTTAGAATGGAAGCAGATGAAAAAGCTCCGTACTTAACCTTCAAAATATCTGATGATGAAGGAAATGTTGTTCGAAAAATTAATTCATCAGCGAGTGCAGGTATAAATAGGGTTGTGTGGGATTTGAGGTATGAAAGTCCCTCCCCAGTAAACTTAAAGGATAATAAGTTTGAACCAACAGAAAAAAGTAGCAGCGGATTGCTGGCGATGCCGGGAAAATATTTTGTTTCAATGTCTATAGTTGTGAGAGGTGAGGAAAAGCAATTATTTGGTCCGGTCGATTTCAATGCAATTGTTCTGACTAACACCACTCTGCCTGCAGCAAATAGACAAGAGGTTGTTGAGTTCCAGAAAAAAGCAACTCAGTTAGCAAAAACAATTATGGGGACACAAAAGTTAGCTGAAGAATTGGTGAAGAAAACTGATTTTATTCGTCAAGCGTTGAACAGTTACTCAGCGCCGTTTGAATTGTTAAATAAAGCAAATAATATTGCGAAAGATTTATCTGATATTTTGTTCAAGTTCAATGGTTCTACACCGCCTGCAAGTCGTGAAGAGATTCCGCCTGCAGAAGTACCATTGATTTACAGACTTGAAACAATGATTAATACACAATATATGTCTACATCCAATGCGACAAAGAACCAGCAAGTTGCCTATGATGTTCTGTACGAAGAAATCCAACCGGTTATTGGTAAGCTTAAACAAATAAATGATTATGAATTGAAATCAATTGAAATTGAAATGGAGAAACTGAGTATTCCTTGGACA
>JBGSOQ010000350.1:0-28387 GCA_041739035.1 Ignavibacteriaceae bacterium
TTTCAAATTCGTTTTCTTTTTCTGTGCCATATTAGAATAACAACTTAATTAGATAATATTTATTTTAGTTTTACTAAGATAACAATTTTCAGATATTCTGTAATAAGTAATAAAACAGCATCAAAATTGATTTGGTTCCTACAATAACTTAAACATCTTCATTACTAATTAACTTCTTACCAAAATCACGCATGAATTAGATACTGTGAAAGAAAAAAAGATTCTCTTATTGGGCGATTCAATTACAGCAAGTTTTGATACACGAAAACTGCTGCCGGAATTTAATATTACAAACAAAGCTATTTCAGGAAATTATTGCGCTCATTTGCTAAAACGATTAAAAAGAGATCTTCTTGCCTCAAATCCTGATATTATTTTTATACTCATTGGAACCAACGACATTGCAAGAGGAGATAAAGACACGGAAATATCATTGAATATTCGAAAGATACTGGCAATCAGTTCTCAAAGCGTGCAGGCCAAAAATATTTTCATCACTTCCATTTTGCCTACAAGGGAGAATGAACTGCGACCGAATGAAAGAATAAGAGAATTAAATCTGAAACTCAAATACATAGCTGATGAAATGAAAGTAATTTTCTTGAATTTACACCGTCTATTTCTTGATGAAAAGGGGCAATTGAAAATGGATTTAACAGATGATGGGTTACATCTTAATGAAAAAGCATATTTAAAGTGGGCAGATTTTCTTAAAAAATTTCTTGGGGAAAAATTAGCAGACTAAGTTGAAATTGAAAAGATATGACTTTGATGTCCTTTAAGTTCAATATATAAACCAAAATTATTCACTTCATCAATCCATCGTTCATAAATTTCATTTGTCAAAAGATCAACGAGTATAATTTTTTTATTATCGTGTTTTAAGTCCAGTTTCAATCGGCACTGTGAGGTTGAATATGAATAGTTAATCACGATAATTCTACGCTCATTTTCAAATATCCATTGCCAAGCAAAGAAATTTTCATATGAAGTGTTGTTGTAACCTATGGTTATTGGCTGCATAACATTCCATTCACCTTTTTGAAATATTTCAGCTTTGGTGATTGCAAGTAGCTTATCGTAATATTCTACAATTCCCGAACAAATTTTTTCATCGGGTTCTCTGCCAAGCTGAATTGCCAGCTTGTTCTTCTTACCTTCAAACTGACCATCGAAGTAAAATTTCATCCCTTGAATTGTGCTTATAACTGTTGCTGCAGCGAGCGAGCGATTTTTCCCAAATTTAGTGACAGCTCTTTGCTCATCATGATTTTCCAAAAACCTTACTGATTTCAGCTGAAAAGATTTTTCGGCTTGTAAATGTGCCCGAACACCCGTCAAATCATTTGCTGCAAGTCTTTCGGTTAGTCTTTTATCGTAAGTAAAATCAAATCCTAGCTGCTGTAAATTCCATTCTAAATCCCAATAAGCTTCTCCAAGAAAAATAAACTCGGGGTTTTTTCTTTTTACAACAGAAATAGCATCTTTCCAGAATTCGGTATCAGGTCTTGAATAACCAAATTTATTAAGAACTCCCAGCCAGGTATTCTGAAAGACATTATTTAAAGGAAGCATGGCCATATCACATCTTACGCCATCGCAAACATCTGTAAGCTTAAGAAGAATATCAGTCATAAATTTGCGCGCATCTGAACTGAAGAAATTTATTTGAATTGTATCTGTCCACGCTGGAAAAAAAGGATCTCGTCCGTGAGCATACACATTTTGCGGATCATTCTCAGGTTTGAAAAATGTAAACGAATCGCCTTGAAAAAAGTTCTCATCCGCCTTTAAAAATATTTCGGGGTTTGTTTGAATGTATTTTGAATCGGCACTAAGATGATTACTTACAAAGTCAACAAATAACTTTATTCCTTTTCTATTGAGTTGTTTTTTTAATTCATTTAACTCATCCCATGAACCGAGAGTTGGATTTATAACATATTCATCAATTGAATATGGTGATCCAATAACATCTGACTTAGACCAATCCTTCAAACTCCGGTTGTATGAGGCAAGTAATTCAGGTTCAAAACAATATTTATTAATGGTTGATGAACACGTCTTCCAAATTCCCATTAGCCAGATGATGCTTATGCCTTTATCAGCCAATTCATCAAACACTCTTTCCGGAATTTTGGATAACGTTGTACCTGCACCAAATTTCTTGACCCAAATGCGGGTATTTATTTCGTATAGTTTAGTATTATTTATCACAATAGTCAGCGTTGTTAAATAATTTAGGTCATTAAATGTCAGTAATAATTACGGAGTAAAAGAAAATATTTTAGAACCAAATTAACTGATTTTAGCGACAAAAAAGCATTGAAAATATTGCTAAATCCAATAAATCACTAAAAAATATTGATTCAAAACCAAAATAAATTATCCCCAAAATTCAAAGGAAAATTTATGACTTCTACTGTCAAAATAATAAACTGAGATAGCTTTTTGAAAAAAGAATATCATAAACCATTCCAATTTAGGAATGTTGATTCTACGTCAAATTTTTCGTCTACGAGACAAAAGCGAAGTACAAAGACCACCTTTATTTAGTAAACTAGTAAACCTATTAACTTGACAGAAAAATAGTACATCAAAATGAATTACTTTTTGTATAAGAAAAAGAGTGAAGTCATTAATTATAGGATTACCATTAACTTTCCTCTACGAGTGATTTAATGAAATCGTCTCATCAAGAAAAGAACACAATAAAATGGAGATAATTTAATTATGTTTGCAGAAAATTTATCATCCTTTTATGAAACAATCTTTAATCATTTGGACTTCCGCTGTCATTATCACATTTCTTGTTGGCTTCTTTCAAAATAGAACCTCTCCGGAGTATCCGATAAGCGGAACATTTGGTGTTAATGGTCAAAAAGTATCTTATCATCTTAAAAAAGTCCATCGAGAAAAGGGAGATTACAATCTCATGCTCCGAACGGATGTTAAAGATTTGCAGGGAATCGTTACTTGGAGATTATACGATGGCAAACAAAACTGGAACGTCGATAAGATGAAATATTCAGACGGAATTCTAACAGTAAATATTCCTTCGCAGGATGCGCTCTCAAAAATTGAATACAGAATTTCGTTAAGCAGTAACAACAAAGAATATTTTTTACCTAAGAATCACTCAGGGACAATTTTATTTCTTGGACCAGTTCCATCATCAATTTCTATCCACTACTATCTGACTCTGTTTATTGGGCTTATATTGGCGATTAGAACCGGACTTGAATTCTTTAATAACAAACCAAGATTAAGATTGTATTCTATATTCACGCTAATCTCTTTTTTTTCATGCGCTATGATTTTCGCGCCTGTGAGGAAAGCTTATGAAATGGGTACAATAGGAAGTACTGTTCCTCCTATAAGCGAATTATTTGAAGTATGGCTAGTTGCACTAGTGATGATTTGGATAATTACTCTCATACTTATTTCGTATACGAAAAATCCTAAAAATTGGATTCTGACATTTTCAATTATCACCGTGATTTTATTTCTTTCTCAGGATTTCTTTTGAGTCTTTTTATCACCCATTCAATTCTTTAATTATTTGAGGATGGATTAACGGCGAAGCAGCAATAGCACTATTCCCTTTTAATGGATCATTGCCATGATAATCAGTAATCACACCTCCAGCACCTTTAATTATTGGAACAATAGCAGCAATATCCCAAAATGACATGATCGGATCGATCATGACGTCAGCAAAACCTGTTGCTAAAAGATAATAGCCGTAACAATCTCCCCAGCCACGATAGAAATTCACTTTGTGAATTAGCGAATAAAACTTTTCAGCATCTTGATATTTCTCAACATTCAAATGATCTGTTGTTAAAAGAACTGCCTCAGAAAGTTTATTGCACTTTCTGATTTCAACTTTCTTCCCATTCAAATACGTACTTTTGCTATCTCCAATTAAAAATTCCTTTAAAATTGGCTTATTAAATACTCCTAGAATCGGTTCTCCATTTTTAAGTAAAGCGATGAGGGTTCCGAAGTTAACCGTTCCGCAAATAAAACTTTTTGTACCATCAATTGGATCAAGCACCCACTGATATTCAGAATTTCCCAAATGTTCAGCGAATTCTTCTCCCAATATTCCATGGTGAGGATACTCTCTTATAATAGCTTCTCGCATTATTTCTTCTGCTTTTTTGTCTGCAATAGTGACCGGGGAGTTATCCTGTTTTATGCCAACAGAAAACTGAGTTCTAAAATATTTCTTTATTACCTTCCCACTGATATAGGATAGATGTTTAGCAAATTTTTGAAATTCAAAATAATCTTGCATATAGAATTTTTGTTAACTATTTGTGTCAAGTAATATATTTCGACTTAAATTTAAATCAAAAATTGTTTTCTGGTGTAGTTAAGTATTTTTATATTTGCACCGGCAAATTTATTCAGAAAAGCTCACTACCTGACGATTAGAAGACAACTTGGTAAGCTGAATAAAATTTGGGCAAAATAAGGAGAGATGGCAGAGTGGTTGAATGCGGCGGTCTTGAAAACCGTTAAGGATGCAAGTCCTTCCGGGGTTCGAATCCCTGTCTCTCCGCAATAAAAGATTTACTCCATCCTCAATTTAACAACTGTATAAAAAAATGTTAAGAGCTTATCAAAAATTTATTAAATAATGATTTCTCTTTAGTTCAGAGACATGCTGCAGATTTATTTCATATATATTATTTTTCTTCAATTCCGTAATTCCATTACCAATAGAATTGCCATTTATGGAAATATTCTTTTGTACCGTCGGAGATACTATTTGCAAGTCGATTAAATGCCCTTCAAAAGATTCAAGATCAAATTCGAGCGTCTTTGTTTCTCTATCATATACCGGGGATAATAGCAATGCGTTTGCCGTATTAATATAAGGTGCTTCGGCATTGCCCAACCTTAAGCTCATTTTACTTAAATGGATTAGATCATCCGGGACAACAGTTGATGGAATTTCTTTTCCATCAAATAAGAGTGAAGATAACGTATTCCCTTCTCCAGTAATATTAATATTTACCGGAACACCTTTGAGTGTAACAATTAACTTAACAGAATCCATTTCTTCCGGAATGAATGGACTAAATGAAATATTCCATTCATTTTCTCTCAGTCCGAACAAATTATACAAAGTATAAAAATACCAACCGCCAGCCCATAAAAATTGTGGTTTGTCAATCTTACCATAAATGGCTGGATTGTTTTTATCACTTATTCTGTACTCATACAAAGCGGGCTGCCCATTAGGACTATTCATTATTCCCTTCAAGGTCATAGTGGTCTTAATGAATTCAAAAGCATCATTGTTTAATCCGTTACTGACTAAAGAGAGAGCGTACCAAGCATTCCCATGCGGCCAGATTCCCCCATTAGCGTAATGGTATGGATCTCCGGCTTCATTTCCGGCGAATTTCATATAATCAATAAGTAGATGCAGATCCATTGGATATAAGGCGTAGAGGCCTATTTTTTCATCCAATAATTTTTCTTTTGCAGTTGTTATCAACCGTAAATTTTTATCGTCATCCAGTAAGTTAAAGTGCGAAGCCAACAAAGAACCCATATAAATGTGACGATCTTCTTTTCCATCTTCAAAGTAACTGATCAAGTAATTAAGTTCATTATCCCAAAGAGTATAGACCAATTTTTTATTCATGCAATTTGCTGTATCCTCATAGAACTTTAATCCGGAAGAGTCTTTCTTTAATAAAGTCGAGATGTAATTAAACTCTCTTAAAGCCCGGATAGCTAAAATTGTCATATAAGCCCGTGGTCCAAAATTGTTTCCGATATCCCACCAGTCAGGCCTGAACGACCACATTAAATCGTCTTCACCTTTATTCTTCAAAGCAGTTCTAATACTTTGCTCGATATAAGGATAAAGCTGTTCTAGAAAATGTCTATCACCCGAGTGTCGAAGGTAACGTGCACACACAAGTGTAAACCAAAAATGATTCCAATTCTCTGTCCCCGCAAATTCAGTTTTAAATGTTGTGTCCTTCCAATAGTAAGCATGAGGTATAGTTTTGTCTGTGTCGGCTAAGCTGATAATATATTTCAAATCATTCTTAACTCTATTAAGATCGAAATTAACGGCAGCCAAATCGGTTAGCAATGCATCGTGAGTAAAATAAAAATTATATTCTGCCTGAGCGGGCATTGGAACAATTTTTCCATTCAAATAGTGTGCATTTGTAGCCAAAACTGCCTTTGACCATCGCGAAGTAAAATCAATAGCTTTGTCACCTGTAACTATTTCATTTTTGCTAAAAGATTCTTTTATGATGTAGTCCTCATATTCACTTACTTCTTTTTGATAATTGTTTGAAAGGTATTCAGTTTTTTCTTCAGCTTCTGAAATTAATGACGACCCCACAATTTGCACAATTTTAATAGTTGATTTTGGAGATAATATTTTTTTATAAATGAATGCAGCAGCAGGTTCACTAAGATTCTCTTCCTGAATTATTTTTTCCGGGAGAGGGCTGTTAGTGTTCAACCACCAATCGTCGAGGTTTTTAAATCCATTGATCTTTTCTTCTTTGCTTGTAAAACTTGACGGCTGCAACCCGCAATTCATTACAAATACTTGCGCATTACCGGTTTCAATAAAAGGATAGTTCACCCTAATTATTGATTCATTCTTTTGATATTCGGTGTATGCTCTATCAATTATTTTACAAGTGTGACTTGTCCGAAGGGTCGTTTCTAATCTGATATAAACTTCATATACTTTTTCGGTTTCAAATGTGTTCGTTATTTCATAGGCAATTACCATAGCTGGTTCATTCTTGCAAAACTCATAACTAATTTTTATTTCAGTGTCGGAATCATTTCCTTTAAAGAAGACAGAATATGGAGTCTGATAGACTTTATAAACTTGATTTTTCAAAAATCTTTTTGGCGAATCCCCAACTTTCAACCCCACAGTCATAACTCTGTAATTTTCACGCTTCCAATAATCCTCACTGATATCAATACTGTTAGCAACAGGATAATAAAAACTTATCCGGTTCAGCAAAGGAAAACTTTTGTGGATTTCGATACCTACATAAGGACCTCCAACCTCAATTTGACCGACTTCTTTCACGCTCTCAATCCTAAGGGAATCATTACCTTGACCGGTAATTCCTAAGCTAAACAATAATGTGAGAAATAATGCAAGAACAATTGACAGATATTTAAATTTCATCTTTAGCTCATTAATAAATAATTTACTTATTATTTTAGCAGCGTTATTTTTTTTATTTCAGAAAATTTCTCGGAGCTGAATTTTATAAAATAGATTCCTGAATTCACTGAAACACCGGAATCGTTTATTCCATTCCAGCTTGTTGTATAGTAGCCTGGCGATTTTTCCCCATTAAATAATATTTTGACTTTCTGACCAAGAATATTAAATATTTCAAGTTTTATGCTTGATTCAGCTGCAAGTTGAAATTCGATATTCGTTTGATTGTTAAACGGATTGGGAAAGTTTTGTGCTAATGCAAAATTCTTTGGTGCTTCAACTTTTTTATAGTCTTCAATATCAGTAGTGAAATCATAGAGAGACTGAATGCTATTGTAGGATAAAGCATAGTTGTAAATTCTAATATCATCCAGCACACCTTTAAAATTATACTCGGTATTACCGGGGAGCACTTGTCCTATCATTAGATCAATCGGAGTTGTGAGTATCGATCCTGAAAAAGAAGTAAACGCATCTAATTCACCATTAAGATAAATTTCGTAATCAATGCCGTTGTAAAGAACAGTAACATTGTAAAGATTATTTTTAACCAACTCGGTTTCTGAATCAAGATCTTTTATACCTGTGTTAGTTTTGACCGTCCATCTTATACGTTTATTTGTAATTGATACTTTCCATCTATTCTCCCAATTACCGTGAGAAATCGGATAAGCCTCCCTATCGTAAAATTCCCCTACCTTTATCCAAAAATTAATTGTGATCGCATTCTGAAAATTTAAGCTCGAACTACTAATTACTCTAACATTATCATTTATACCATCAAAGGAGTATGCGCTTGCCGCATTTCCAAAGCGGTCAGAAGTTAATGATGCACCAGAAGCTGTTCCATTATTACCGAACCCGCTTGCATCATTAGCATTACCGTCAAAAGGAAAGAAAGCTACTAGATCTCCCGTCTGGTTGATTGTTGTATCTCGGACAGAAACACCGATACTGTCAAGTGCCAGTCCTCCACGGCCATCGTTTACTGAGCAAATTATATAGTAATTACCGGCATTAATTGGTGCAGTCCATGTGACAGAAGATCCGGTTCCGGAAAGTGTTCCAAATGCTGCAGACCAGTTGTAAATTAGAGTATCTTCATCAGAATCTGAAGCAATACAATTAATTTCAGAATTTGAACCGAGATGAATTTTTCTTGGATGGGCATTAATTTTGTCTATCGTTGGATTAGTATTTATGAATTCTACCGCATCAATCATAATAGAATCAGAGACTACGCCTCCTTTATGATCACTGACTGTACATTTGACTGAATAATTCCCGGGAATTGAAGGGGTCGACCAATTGATCATATTTCCTGATCCAGGAATATTTCCACCAGAAACAGACCATTCATAATTCAACTGATCATTGTCAATATCAACTGCTGTACAATATATCTTGGTGGAATCTCCTAATGTTACAATTTGTTTCTCAGTTGAGAGTGATTTTATTCGAGGTGGATTATTGGCGACAGTTCGACCTGATGAATAATCAATTACAATATTATTTGCTAATGCTTTGTTAAGATCGAAACTAATTGTACTGCCAGCAGGGATGATCACTGCAATGACTGCAGCATCTGCTTGGATTATAATAGATGTTTCACCTGTTACGGCTGATTTTAATATAGTATTGGATACCGCATCATATATGTCTCTCGCTTCATTACCCACATCTATTAAAACTAATTTTTCCGATGCATACGGATTATAGTAGAGAAAACTTGTAAAAGCATCTTTATGGAAATAATCAGTTTTAAGTAAATCTAATTTTAATATCATTGGAATATTTGTAGTATCAATAATTCCACCTAATATTCCAACGTGCGAAGAACCATAAAGCGCGAGATTAGTATTTCCCCAACCTCCGCTAATAGCATCACCTGTTGCATAAGGACTATTTGCATACTGCAATTGCCGAAGTGCTTCATGACCAATGTATGAATTAGTATCGTATTGGTGGGCCCATTCTTCACTATCTTGATTTTGATTTGGAAGGTAATTAGTATAAAATAAACGAGAAGCGTTAGCAGCATTCAAAACCCATTTACCAATTGCACGTGCAAAACGGTCATCATAACGTACTAAAGGGACAAGTGCTCCGATTTGCTCAAATGTATTCATCAGAAAAGCATAGTCATTTGATCCGTTCACTTCACCAATTAAACCGCTAACGTCATAACCTCCCCATTTGCCAACTATTGCACCCCAATCACGGAGTGGTCCTTTATCAAAACACCAATTAATTATTTTTGGAATATTGTATGTTGTTCCCAGCTCTGCGTTCATTCTGGCCGCTGCATAGGCACCGTACGATAATTGCAATTCGTATGAAGGATTAGAGCTCAATGAAT
This sequence comes from Ignavibacteriaceae bacterium, assembly GCA_041739035.1. Lineage (GTDB taxonomy): Bacteria > Bacteroidota > Ignavibacteria > Ignavibacteriales > Ignavibacteriaceae > XYD12-FULL-36-8. The sequence goes on from JBGSOQ010000350.1 coordinate 9,600, forward strand.
TCAAGAACTCCATGCACCATTCAGCACCGATTCGGTATTTTTCATCTTTTGTTTCCGAATATGCGTTGTAGAGTATCCAGGCAATAGCGCCGGCGGCTTCCGGTTCAATTACGCCCGATGAAAGTGGCTGCATTTTCATCAGATCGAAAGCACGGTAATTCATATTTGGGATATGCCAGGGTGTTGTGCTTCCTCCCATAGTCTTTACAGCATCCAGCCATCTATCGGCAACAGATGTAAATTGGAAATCAAAGTCTCCTGTATTGGCATACAAATTATAAAGTTGATAGAAAAAAATATTTGGCATTACATCATACCACCAGTCATCCCAATTGCTGCCTGTTGGATGATTTAAATATACATTCGCATCATTTTCTTTATTAAAATACTCTTCACACATCAATACCCAATTGTAACCATTCTGATTACTTTTATTGATGCCGCTCAAAGTTGCACCAACTACCACAGGAATTAAATTTATACCTTCTGCAGAAAATGGTGATGTAGTGCCAACAACTGTATGAAGCCCGAAACTATTGTGTTCAGGATAATTAGTAGTATTATTATTTATCCAAATCAAAGGAAGATATTGACCAGTACGATTGAGATCGAAAACAAGGGTATCGTAACCAGCGGCTGCTTTTTTCCAATCCCTCATTTCATAAGGAAATGGAATGTTCGACATCTGTTCTATTCGATTAATATTGATCTGTTGGGTATGAGTTGCAGTAATAGGAAAGAATATCAAAAAAAAGATTTTAAGGATTTTGTTGAACATATATTTATTCATATAAACACTCCTTGCACTCTTTCAAAATTTTATGTTTTCTACCACGCATAATACTGCGGAGATTGTCCTGCTGGAGGAAATATAGTATCTAATTTTGATAGCGATTCTTGATTGAGATTTATTTCCAAAGCCCTTAATGAAGTCTCAAATTGTTGAAGAGTTCGCGGCCCTATTATAGGTGAAGTAATGCCGGGCTGATTTAAGAGCCAAGCCAAAGCAACGTTTGCTGGATCTTCACCAAAATCATTGCAAAAGCTTTCCCATTTTTCAATTTGTTCTTTGTTACTTTTTAATTTATTAATAATTTCATTCTTATTTCTTCGTCCTTCGCCCAAATTTTTTAGTACGCCCCCAAGAAGTCCACCTTCAAGCGGGCTCCATGGAATTATTCCGACTCCGTAATATTGACAAGCGGGAATCATTTCTCTTTCAATAAAACGGTTAAATAAATTGTATTTACTTTGTTCGCTAACCAATCCAAGCATGTTTTTCTTTGAAGCTGTCTCACAAGCTGTTGCAATATCCCATCCTGCAAAATTACTGCTCCCGATATATATTATTTTACCTTCACGAATTAATTGCTCCATTGCCTGCCAGATTTCATCCCAAGGTGTATCTCTGTGAATGTGATGCATTTGATACAAATCAATATAATCTGTTTTTAGTCTTTTCAGACTATTCTCACAAGCCCTTTTAATATGGTAAGCTGATAAATATTTTTCGTTTACACCATTTCCCATTTCACCATACACTTTTGTAGCTAATACGATTTTATCTCGTCGTTCTTTATTTTCATCCAGCCACTTTCCTATGATTTTTTCAGTAATACCTTCTCCCTTTTTACCGCCGTAGACATTTGCAGTATCAAAAAAATTAATGCCCAGTTCTAATGAACGATTCATTATTTTGAGACTTTCGTTTTCCGATGTAATTGCACCAAAATTCATAGTGCCAAGACAAAGTCGGCTAACCATTAATCCGCTTCTGCCTAACTTTGTGTATTTCATTCTTACTCCAATAAGATATTCAAGAAAAGATTTTAGTTAATCAGATAAATAACTGTTCAACGAAAAGACTTTGATATCATCTGTTTTTAATGGTTTATTTTGTTTTTCAATGATCTTTAATTTAATCTGTTCATCAGGTAAAACAATTAATCCTTTATTCGAAAAAGTTATTTTGGGATTATATAAATCTATAAAAAAAGCAGGATGATCACTTTTAATAATTAAATCAGAACCATAATCATTATTCGACATCTCTAACCTAATTTCAACTTCTTTTAATTTTACATGTTTCCATGGTTTAGTCAGAAAATAATTCCTGCAGATTATTTCATTCAATTCGTTATAAAGTGTTGTCAGCAATATCCAATTTTCATCAACAGGTAAATTTTTACGAAATACTGATCTGATTTCTTTATGACCAACCCTAGAAACATTCACTTTGTAAGAATTATCGTCTACAATTTCTCCTGAAACTGTACTCACAACTGTCAGTCTCAATATCCCTTTTATTTTAATTTTATCTTCGTTAAGAAGAATAACTTTAATTTCACTTCCCTTATCCTTAAAGTACAACAGTCGAAGTGCGAATGTATCTTTCACAAAATGATAAGCAATTTTTGGCTTAATGTCTGAATCGATAATAGCCCAACTGGTTACAGGCCAGCAATCATTTAACTGCCAGATAATACTGCCATTCGTTCTTCCATTTGTTCGCCAGTACTCAAGACATGTTTTTAAAGCGAAGGCTTGATTGAGCTGTGTAAGATATAAATAATCGTCCCACTCGGTTTTGATTGGAAGGTGACTGCTTAAGAACTTTACTATCCTTTCAGGTCCTTCTATTTGTTTATTATGATGTTCAAATATCTTATTGTTAATGTTTCTGTTCTCAATCGGCAGATATTTTATAAAAGTATCTTTATTGGCAGGCCCCTGAAAGCCAAACTCAGTTACAAATAAACTTCTATCATTGATCACTGTTTTATAATCAATCCACTTGCTCCATATGTTCCATTGATGCGTGTTCCCGCTATTGTATGAATTCGGGTCATCATCATTTCCAAAAGGAGAAGAAGGCCAATAGGGACGGTCATGATCAATTTTTTTTAAGATTTTTGGAATAACACTGTGAAAGATTTTATATCCCGGCATTTTTTTATAGGAACTTTTCTGTTCCTGGAACCAAATCCATTCATTTTCATTATTACCGCACCAAAGTGCAACGCATGCATGGTGTTGAAGTCTTAGAACATTCTGAGTTACTTCCTCTTCTATGTTTGCTAAGAAGTCATCATTCTCCGGATACGCGCCGCACGCAAACATAAAATCCTGCCAGACAAGTAATCCAAGCTCATCACACAGATTGAAAAATTCATTACTTTCATATATTCCTCCACCCCAAACCCTAACCATGTTTATATTGGCCTGCTTCGCGTATGAAAGTAAATCAGAATATTTCTTGTGTGCTACTCTCGATAGAAATGAATCAGCCGGTATCCAGTTCACTCCTTTGCAGAATATATCCTTATGATTTATTCTAAATTTGAATGTCGATTTATTCTTATCCTCAAGCACTAATTCGATTTTTCTAATTCCAACATTTTTAACTACTTCATCCAAAACAAAATTATTGTCATCTACAATCTTGACATTCAATGAACATAAGTTCTGTTCACCTGCGCCGTTGGGCCACCATAATTTCGGATCTTCAACCCTAAAACTGATCTTATAAATAGTTGATCGCTGGATTGGGATTTTCTTTTCATACAAATCATTCCCGTTTGACAAAGAAAGTTGGAGTGATTTTTTATTAAACTTGTGGCCGGTTATTCCAACTACTACTTCTACTTCGGAATAATTTTTACCGAGTTTGCTCGTATTAAATTTTACACTTTCAATTTTGGCATCAACCCACTCTTGCAAATATGCTTTGCGCCAAATGCCCGTGGTAGGGAAAGAAGGTCCCCAATCCCACCCGAAAGAATATTGTGCCTTTCTGATATGTACTCTTGATGAGTTAAGGGCAACAGGAAGTTTTCCATGTTTATTTTCCTGTTCAATTGCATAGCTGGCTGGAGATTTTATGATAACTTTTAAGACATTACCTATCGGTTTCAAAATATTTTTAACATTATACGTAAACGTTAAAAACATGTTATCAGTAACACCAAGTTGGATCTCGTTTAAATATATCTCACAGATAGTATCTAAACCTTCAAATACAAGATCAACATTATTTTTTGTATAACCACAAAAATCAAATTTGATTTGATAAACCCAATCGCACGCAGAAATCCATCCCATTTTTAATTCATTATCAGAATAAAACGGATCTTCGATAAGTTTATTGTTTAATAAATCAGTATGAATTGTTCCAGGAACTTTTGCCGGGAACTGCTTATTGGGTTTGATTTTTTTATTGGGAATTGCCACAACGGAATTTGAAGAATCTGCTAATGAAAAAACCCAATTTTTATTTAGATCATATCTTTTAATCAAAATCTTATCCTTCAAAAATCAGAACGTAGTATAATAATCGAGTTGTAAAAAATTCTTAAAATTCAGGAAATAAAATGAGTGCAAACCTGTAATAATAAGATTAATTATAATTTTCAAATTCCTTTAAAGCAATTGGATTCAATGATATTTTTAATAATACTAATAATCCTTCGATAGTGGATTCAGCACCGGAATTTTTATTAATCAAATCTTCATTTTCAATTCCGTCATAAAAAATTCCTGTATGAGGATTGTACATAACTGCATTAGCAGGATTTCTTCCAATAAACCATTGCGCTGCTTTACCTGCAAGTTTTGCATAGCTTGAATCTGATGTAACATCGTACGCTTCAAGAAGAGCAAAAACAATTGGTCTGATGATATAAGCTATCTGCGAATTTTTGTTAAACTCAGTAATCTCTATTTGACAACGCTGTTTACGTACTTTAAAGTAACTTAAAAAATCTGTGTGGATTAATTTTTCATAATAATTATTCAATTCTATGAGAGCACTTGATTTGATTTTATCCTCTTTTAACACCTGATAGGCTTTGAGCAGAGCATAAGCTTGAGAATTACCCCAACCATGCCACGTGTTTTGCCAACTAAGAAAAGCACCATTGTACTCACATTGTGCATCATCGAGCTGCATCATCATAATTCCATGTACTAGAGAATTAAGATAATCCAAAATTTCTTTATCATGCGATGATTTATAATAATCTGTAAGAGCCATAACTAAAAGAGCGGCCTGATCAGAAGCAAAATTTGACGGAAGCCAATTCGGAAGTTCTATTCCATCAATTAAGATTTTTTCTTTCTCTTTAGGAATAAGTTGTTTTATAGCCACAATGGTTTTTTCAATACTCCGTTTTATTCTTTCGTCCCCGTTATGGAATGAATTTTCGTACAATTTATAATGCTCCATCAGCGCCCAGAGAGCCCGCCATGACCACCAATTTGGTTCCGCTACGCTTGTCCTAAAATCTTTATTTACACTGCCATTTTTCCAAATAAAATTATAAAAGAATCCGTTCTCTGCCTGCATATATAAGATAAACTCGACAAGCTTATTAAATTTATTAAGACTTGCAGTATCATTATAAGCTTTATAATATTCCAAATAAAAAATTGCGGCACGAGCCGCATCATCAATACAGGCTATTCCTTCATCATCATCCCCTACGTATGCATAGTCCGGATAGTTACTATAGATGTGAATAATCGCCATTTTTTTTCCATCGATTTGAGTCTCTTCATATAAATAGTCGAGGTGGGATTTATTAACCTCAAATTTATTCTGACTTAACATTTTGGTATTGACTAATAGGCATGTAAGTACAGCAAAAATCCAAACTTTATTATTTATACGTATTTTCAATTTATTTATTATTTGCAAGTTGATAAAAGGTATTCGACATTAGTTTCAGCTAAGCATATATTCATGTCTGCACCTGAATAATAAATCTTGACATCACCATTCTCTTCTACAATCCAGCCATTGGAAAAGATAACATTGTTGACATCACCTATGCGTTCATAATCCATATCAGGAGAGAGGATAGGTTCTTTGCTTATTCCTTTTACACTCCATGGTTTTTCAAGATCAAGAAGAATTGCACCAAGCTTGTAGATTTTACCTGAGCTCATTGCTCTTACACCATGATATAGCATTAACCATCCTTCTTTGGTTCTAATTGGATTACTTGATGAGCCTATTTTTTCCGATTTCCAAGTTCCAGATTCTGGCTCAACAAGAGCTTTATACCCCCCCCAGTGAATAAGATCAAGACTTCTGCTTATCCAAATGTCTCTTCTGTTTTCAGCAGAAGGACGGTCGACTTTCCAATAGTAACCATTAATTTTTTCAGGAAATATTGCACAGTCTTTATTTGATGGTTCACTTATGGGACCGTGAATGATAAAGTTATTAAAGTCTTCCGTTTCCGCAAGAATAACCAAGGGCATAAATTTCGAATAGCCGGTATATGTTAAATAATATTTTGAACCGATTTGTGTTATCCTTACATCCTCAATGCCCCAATTCACATAATCATAGCACTCTTTATGATCTTCCGAAGTAAGTGTTGGTTTGGCAGCAACACTAAAATGATGACCATCGACACTTTCAGCAAGTACAAACGATGATCTGCCGGTGGGCAGCTCTGCTCTGCAAAGAAGCAAATATTTTCCCTTGTATTTAACAGCACCAGGATTAAAAATGCTATTTACTGTAAATGGAACATTCTCTTTTGTGATAATGGGGTTATTCTTAAATCTATTTATTTTCAATTGTATTGCCTTTAATTTTTTTTAATAATTTCTTAATCTCAACCTTTGCAAATCCACATGCTGAATCAGAATATGCATAAGGAATGATTAAATTTTCCTTGTGAGTAATTGATCCGCAAGAATAAACAACATTTGGAACATAACCCTCCCTTTCCTGATCATCCGGCTCAATTAGAGGTTTGTTCAATGCTCCAATAACATTAGAAGGATTTTCAAGATCCAGCAACAATGCACTAATGACATATTTTCGCATTGGACCCACAGCATGAGTAAGTAATATCCACCCAGCATCCGTTTCAATTGGAGAACCGCAATTACCCATTTGTATAAACTCCCAAGGGAAATCAGGCTTTTTAATCACTTTTGCATTATTCCAGCAATAAATATCGTTAGAACTCATCAATAAAATATTTTCACTGTCCTGTCTAGAAGTCATAACAAATTTGTTACTAATCCTTCTCGGAAATAATGCCATACCCTTATCTTTTATTGCTTTACCATGAAGAGTCCCAATTTCATAATTTTGGAAATCTTTCGTCTTGATTAGTTGTGTCCGAAACGACCTGCCATTATACGAAGTATAAGTTCCGAAATAAGTTTGCTCGTCCCGATCGATGAATTTAACGAATCTGGCATCTTCCATTCCCACACATTCACTTTTTGAATGTGGAAATAATACCCTTTCACCTATTGGATTATTTTCCGAGAAACTGCAATTGTAATTTGAATCCAATAAATCTTTAATCGTGATTAAAGCTCTATTCACATAATTATTTTTCTTATGCTTTATTTCTTCACTGCGTAATTTAGTGTACTCGGGAAGAGTGGAATATCTGGACACAGTGTTTAGCGAAACATTTGAATTTTTATCGATTACTCCTTCACGAAATACTATTGAAGAAATATGTCCCTCACCAGTTGCTCTTAAACTCATTACGAAGCGCAATGAATCTTTATAAATTCCTGACTGATCGGGATGAACAACAATTGAAGGATTGAACAATGCGGCAGAACATATAGAATATTCTTTGCTGAAGTAGGAACCAAGCAATAACTTTCTATCGTTGGTTATGCTAACAGGTTTAGGAAGATGTTTTTCGATTCGCAAATAATTCGAGAAAATAATTTTTTCGAAATCACGATGTCTTCTTGAAAATTCTTGAATGATCCTGCTTAAGATTTTTTGAACCTCGTTTTCTTCAAGAGAGGAGACCATTTTAACTATTCGTTTAGTCCTAACTTCATTTAACTCGAAAGGAAGCAAGATTACTCTTTTAGGATCCGGCAAAAGCGTTGTAGATAATTTTTTAATCATTTTGGAAAATATCTTTCTATTCTTTTAATCCAGTGGACGCCATGCTCTGAATAAAATATTTCTGGAAGAACAAATAAGCCAGCACAATTGGTAAGGCTAGCATTACAGCCGATGCTAATTTAACTCCTAACTGTGAATCAGCTCTTCCCCCAACAGCAAACAAAGTAACCAACTGAGGCATTGTCATTAAGCTTTCATCGCGGATCACAATCAATGGCCAAAGTACTTCGTTCCAGGAAGCCATAAAGGTTATTATACCAATCGTTACAATCGCCGGCATCGAGTTGGGCCAAAGTATTCGGAATATTATTTGCATCTCATTACATCCATCAAGTCTTGCCGCATCAATTAAACTATCGGGAATCGATTTGAAATACTGTCTGAACATAATTATGCTTAACGCATTTATCATGTAAGGTACTATCAGTGCTAAATAAGTATCGATCCAGCCAAACTTTACCATAATTATATACTGAGGTATAAGTGTAATCTGAAATGGTAATGTCATTGTGAAAATGATTACGTAAAAAATTAAATCCCGGCCTTTGAATCTGAGTTTAGATAATGAATAACCTATCATAGATCCGAAAACCAAAACACCGATCGTTATTGAAGAAGCAACAATGAGACTATTAATAAATGCTCCGCCTATAGGTATCTTGTCCAGCATCTGCGAGTAACTGCTTAAGGTTAAAGCAGAAGGCACAAGTGTCAAATTACCGATTTCATTTTCCGGGGCAATTGATGCCATCACCATCCAGTAGAATGGATATACAAATATCAATGCACTGATGGCAAGTGCAGTATAAAATAATATAGATTTAATTTTTTTCAATGATCTCTCTCAATAAATCTTTTTTGAATCATTACAACAGCTAAAATTATTAATGCAAAAAACAGACCCAGAGTAGCTGCATATCCCATGTGATAATAGAAGAATCCTTGTTTATAAATATAAAGAACGGCTGAAACTGTGCTATTTAATGGTCCTCCGCCCGTCATAACATATGGTTCAATAAATAATGAGAATCCTCCGATTGTTGAAAGAATAACCACCATAAAAATTGTTGGATTAATCATTGGTAAAGTAATTCTGAAGAATTTTTGCCAATGATTTGCACCTTCAAGATCAGCCGCTTCATAATATTGTATTGGAACTGTCTGAAGACCCACTAAAAAGAGAATAATGTATAGTCCAACATTTTTCCATGTAGCCATTACTGCAATTGAAACCATTGCAATATCTGGATCAGTTAACCAACCTATTTTACCCAATCCAATTCCAGTTAATAACCTATTAAACAAACCCATGTCATATCCGTATAATTGCTGCCATAATATTGTGACAACAACGCCTGATACAATTACAGGAAGAAAAAATGCGCCTCTAAAAATTCCCCGCAATTTTATTTTCTGATTTAGTATCTCTGCAAGAAACAATGCAACAATTATCTGAAGCGGGATATGAATAGCTAAAAATATTAAAGTGTTAGTGACTGATTTTAGAAAAGTTGCATCATTGAATAATCTTACGTAGTTATTCAAACCGATGTATTCCATCGGTGAAATTATGTTCCATTTATGAAATGTAAGTACAATAGAAAATCCCACAGGAAATGCAACGAAAAGCATAAAGTGTACTAAATATGGCGATACTAACAGATACGGTAATATTTTTTTTCTATTTATCATTTAATGATGAATTATTCCAGGAATAATAAATTAACGGCATCCGCTGCATCAGATATTGCTTGCTGCGGAGTCTTTCTCCCGTAAACAACACAAGCTTCATATTGCTGAGAAATCAGATCAAAAATTTCTTTAAGTACCGGTGATGCATCTGTACCTCTAACAAAATCCGATTGGTCAGCAAAGACTTTCATCTTTGGATTTTTGATGAAATATTCTTTGTAGAAAGAATTCTTATTAAGATTTTTCCTTCTCGGCAATTGGTTTGTTAGTTCCAAGAGTTTCAAATCGCCTTCATTATTAATCAATGTTTTAATATAGTTCCAGGCTGCCTGAGGATATTTGCATGTCTTAAAGATGACTAAATTTTTGGGATCTCCATAAGTATACACTGGTCCTGCGTGTTCGTCCGGCACAGGCATAAAAGTATATTCATATTCAAAACCTTTGGGTTTAAACTTTTCAGCGTGAGCTATTTCCCAGGGACCAGTAAATCTTGTTGCTATTACTCCTGCCAGAAAAACATCCTGTCTCGCAGAAAGTTTTTCTTTGGAAAAATAATTTTTTTCATATAGCTCACGTAGAAAAGAAAAAACTTCAATTGCATATTGATTATTGAAAGCTGCTCGATTATTTTTTACTAGTGGCGCTCCTCCTGATGCTGCAAGGTACAAAGGGTAAAAATCAAAAAACCTTTGCCACCATGTCACTTCCACTTCGGAATAACCGAACCATCTGTCAACATATCCATCGCCATCAATATCTTTTTGAAATTTATTTGAGGCATTGAAATATTCACTATATGTTTTAGGCGGACCATTTAATTTCAAATCGTTTATAAGATTAACGTTATAGATCAACATTATGGGATTAATCTTCCACGGTATCTGGTAGATGTGCCCATCAAGAGATTTGATTTCCTCTATAACTGAACTATCACATCGTTCATTAAGAAAATTAAGAAAACCCTTAAGCGTATCAAGAGCGACCAAGACCCCTGCTTGAGCATAAGCTTCAACATCTCCTTGCCACATATTCGAATAAATATCCGGAGTGGTTTTTCCTACAACGGCTGCGAGAATAATTTCCTCACTTGATCTTCCCTCCGGAACAGGCTGGTATTTAACTTGATCATTTGGATTATTCTTGTTCCATTCATCTGTAATTAATTTCGCAAACTTAATTTCATCAGTATTGTTTGAACACCAGTACAACAATTCATCACGCGAATCTTTATTACCGCTGCTACAGCCGATAAAAACATGGCTGAGTAAAGCTGCGATTATAATATTTAATAAATATTTCATATTATTTATTCCCAGCTTGCCCAATCATTGTCTATGGAAGGAAATGCTGGTCTGGGGATTAAATTGCCGCGCTTTACTATATACATTTCAATCGCTTTCTTCTCATTCTCAGACGATACTTCAATTTTATTAAGCACATCATAATTAATGTTTATGGTGTATTTTTTTTTCAGCTCCTGTACCTTATTAAATATCTTCTTCGAAAGTTCTTGACTCACAATTTCAGATTCTGATTTGTTATTTTCATTTAGTACGCGCATTTCTTCGTAGTTCAATACCACCGAGTTAGCTAATTCATTTCTATAGGCACTATATGATATTTTATCTCTCCACCAACTGGCCTGTTTTTGCACCCATTCGTCTTTATCATAACCATTTTTATAAGCTTGGCTCGTCAGGAATTTATCCCGTACCATAAGCCAAACTAAATTTTCCAAAGATTTTGAGAACCCGATTAAATCATTCTTAGAAAATTTCAAATACTGTTCCCTGTTTCTATACCAAATGATAAATTCATCCAAAGATATTTTACTATTTTCCGCTATAACTAAAGTTAGACCAGTGTATTTGTCTCCTCTCTTTAACCCAAGATTAAACAGAGAAGCATCCAGCTTTTTATCTAGTTCCCACTCAGAATATTTTTCATTCGTAAGAATAAATTTTCCAATATATGATCTAAGCACATTAAACCCATCCCGTTTAATTATTGGATTTTCCCTATCGAATAAATTTTTTACATACTGATCAGATAAAGCATCCGCTTTACTTTTAGTAATTGCTTCGATAGATTCAGATTTAAGTTTATTGTATTCTGATTCATTTGTTATCAGATTTTTCCAAATGTTATCAATCTTAATTATATACCAGCCATCATCATTATGAATAGGCGCTGATACACTACCGGCAGATAAAGTATCAATTATTTGAGCAAATATGGGGTTTTTAACATATATGCTGTAAAGACTGCTCTTCATTTGTCTATCATCCATAAACACTATATCATTTATTTGTGCAGCGAATAGCGTGTCAAATGCGATTCCATTTGTTAATTGCAGCAAATAATTTTGTAATATTTCTGTATTTGAAGCATACAGCCATCTGATTTCATATTCACTAAGTTTTTTATCAATGACTTTCTCAATTTCACTATCGGTTATATCAACTTTTGGCAGAATCTCTTTCTTGAATAATTCCTCCGTAACTAAATCAGATTCTATATCACCATTTATTCCTTTCACAAATTCTTTTTCCATTAAACCCTTTTCATAGCCATCCAAAGCCAGCAGTTTTTCGTTGATCATATAATTGAGATGTGACAGTTTTGAATTGTCCTTTCTTTTTAAAAAAGTAGGACCGAATTCATAACTGTAAATGAATTCTTCAGCAGTAATTTTTAAAGGCCCGACTTCTGCGACCATTTCATTTTTGTTTTTTGAATTTTCTACATTCTCAAAAAACAGGTCTTGGGCATAGCACAGACTTAATGAAAGAAAGGATACTATCAGTAAGATAATTTTCAATTACTTTTATAAAAGGATAGTGTAGAAATCTCAAAGGATTTAAATGTTAAAATTTAATTCCTACTGAAAAACTGTGTACATTTTTCAGCTTACCAAAATCTCTGAAAGCATAGTCAAAATTTACAATCGCTGTACTTAACAACATTTCAGAATTGACACCTGCACCAAATGAAAGTCCACCTTCTGCATCCTTAAGAAACAACGAATTATATCCTCCTCTTAATAAAAGGAAATCCATAAATGAAAATTCTGCGCCAATGTTTAGACTCTGGTAATCATTATTTGGCACAATAGCATCAGCAGATACAGTTAATTTATAGTCATTGTATTGGAATGCAGGAGTTGAAACACCTATCTGGAAATGAAGAGGTAAATCCCATGAATCCAGTTCAATATTTGTAGGAATTCTTTCGTTCGAACCCTGTTTCGTTTCGTCAACCCGAATAAAATATCTTGTATCTCTTCCATCTAACTGCATTGGCGTTCCGAAGTTTGACAATACAGCTCCTATCGTCATTCCTCCCAAAAGATCCGTCTTGAAAAGAGTACCCGCATCAATTGCAAAAGCGGAAGAACTCATATGCCAGATGGATTGCTTTATATATTTTGCCGTTATACCAACCGAAAATCTCTCGGTTAAACTTCTTGCGAAAGAAATTGCGACTGCGATATCTCCAGCACTGAAATTTTCGCCTGTTCCGTTAGGCTGTTCAACTGTTCTAACTTTCATATCGCCCATTGAAAGCGAAGTGAAACTCAAACCTAATTTACCGAAATCACCTAGTGGAATAATTAAACCTGCATAATCAAATTTAGTATCGGCTATCCAATCTGTGTGCACTAAAATAACTTCATACTTATTTAATGCTGCAATACCTGCCACATTCCAGTATAACGTAGATGCATCATTTGCAAGACCTACAAAAGCACCACCCATTCCATTCGCTGAAGCACCAACTCCAATTTCAAGAAAGGAGGCTGCAGTTGTTCCGGTTTTAGAGACGTTTTGAGAAAATAAATTTTGATTTGCCGAAAAAAGAATTACAATTAAAATTAATATTTTTGAAGAAATAAATTTATGCATAATAGCCTCTTGCAGTATATTAAACTTTCTAATTACAATCATTTTACTATTGCAAACTTTCCAATCTTTTGACCAATTCCCGGGGCGTCAACATGAAAAACATAAACTCCGAATGCAATATCCATTCCGTCCTTCGAAACTAGATCCCAGCTTTCTTGTCCATCTGAAATTGTACCTAAATGTTCAATTTTATCAACGAGTTTACCGCTAATCGTATAAATATTGATTGTGCATTGATTGGGCAGATGCATAAAGTATATTCTTCTTTCACCTCGTCCGACTTCGTTTGACAACGGCTCCCAGGATGCTGCACCAACATATGGGTTCGGAACTACTATTATACTATCAAGCTCCGTCTCTGCTTTGGTTTTATTAAAACCTTGACCTTTCAGCGTGAATTCAAAAAATTCACCATTCCGAAATGGTTTTTTGTTTACAACCTTAAATACATCTCCGTATTGGGGAGCTATTTGTTGTTCTTCAGAAATTGTAGTGTCTTTAAATATGGATACCGACCAACTCACATGTAGATTTGAAAAATTTGTTGCCTGCTTTCCAAGCGAATCTCCAAACACCAAAAAGATTGCATCTCCAGCATTAAAAATTTTGTCGGCATTCTCATCCCTGAAGATGAATTGAAAATGTTCATTTCCCTCCGTAAGATTATTCACTGTAATATTCGATTGAATCGGCTGACTGAAAGCAGTAGCCGGAAATGATAAATCTCCCTGGCCTGGCTCTAATAGTTTGATTTCAAAATCTGCTGGATAATCAATTTTTTTTCCCTGATATGCGGCTTGATACCTTGAATCAAATCCTACTTGAACTATGTAATTGCTGTTGCCAATTACCCATCCGGTCTTTTCAAAATCAACAGCAACAGAAGTATCGCTCTTTATGTCCATAGTAAATCCATCTATCACCGGTGTTTGTTCTTCAACTCCATTCACTCTCTGTGCTCTTAATAATGTATCACCCTTTACTACATTAATAAGTGAGTACTCAGGGTGCATAGAATTACGGTATGGTGTGTTTTCAGAAAATTCTAATCTATAAGTATTAATTTGTTCCACTGAATCAGGATTAAGTATTGTGATCGAAACATTTCCGGTACCTGGTCCACTTCCTTGGAAAGATGTAATTTCAGGTGCAAGATAACCCGCAGCAGGAGCGCGCGGAGTAATTACTGCGGTGTTTATATCAGTTGTTATATTCCCGTTAATATCTTTCTTCAGTATTGTGGTTGTTTCGGATGGCGGTATACCTTCAAAGTTTCCCTCTATAGTGGTGGTCTCAAAACCTCTATCGTAAGCTGCAACTGCATAATAATAAGTCTGCCCGTTTTGAACAGTAGTGTCGACAAAAGAATGTTTTATTCCAGAATCGTCACCTAAAAAGAACTTAGCCCCATTAACATCAATTGGATGTAATCCCGTCACTCCGTCTATAAGATCAAACTGAGCTATCGGCGATCTGAAAATAGGTTTACCGTAAGCATCGGTGATGATTTTATTCTCAAGAAAATTCGGTTCAGTGGATCTATAGATCCTATATCCTTCAAAATTAATTCTCTGGTAGAACTCGTCAAACGTTTTTTCAGCTCTATCATCCCAGTATAATGTTACTTTATGATCCCCCGGTACGGCAGTAATTATAGGTTTTTCAGGCGGTTTAGCAAAACGGTAATTAGCATTATAAATTTGCTGCACTGTTTTTTTTCTTCGAAAGAGATCATTCTGGTTTATTCCAAAAAGCATCGACATTGAAAATCTTTCCGTCTCGCCTTCCTCTTCGTTCTGCCCGCCAAAAGCAGAATATGTGTCCCGTCCGTTCATGCTAAATAGATAACTTGAGAAATAGTTAGCTAAATTTACCCCAACAAGTGATTGACCGTGCGGCGCAGGAAGTCCTGAAAGAACCGTCCAGTTCTCTTCATCATTATCCAACTCATAAGTGTGTACAGCATAAATTTTAAAGCCAGTAAGACCCAATTGATCTGATTCATCTTTATCTAGTATGCCAAAGTTCGGTTCTCCTTGATCTGGTCTCCCATTTGCCTCCGTGCCATCCAGATCGGGACCGGAATAGTTTTCATCAAATGGACCTATACCATCTGTTCCAACATCGTTGTTTAGGGGTTCACCAAGATCCCATTGATTATTATTATTCACATCCAAATAGGATTTCCAGTTCGCATTTTCATCAGCATCCCAGTGAGGTTTCCAGGAATAACCATAAAATTGTGAGAATTTTGTTGTGTCCTGAAAAGGATTTCTTAAAAATGGATCCTGATTGGGATCGTTGATGAATACATTTGCATTATTATTTCTTTTTTCATCCGTTAGTCCGTCAGCATCATTATCCCTTGAATCATCCGGTACGCCCGGGCTTTCAAGGAAGGCATATCCAGATAATCCTACAGGACTCCAATTTCCCGGACTCCCGAACGGGACAACTGACCATGCATACGACATATCAAGTAGCTCATTATAATCACCTGCATTGTTCGAAGAATTATCATGTCCGCCAATGCCCCAATCCACATATTGAGCAAATAAAGTTCTCTCATAATCATACGTGCCCATATTTGTGATTTCATAGTACCAGAAGATTACATCTTCTGCCAGAACTTGTGACCATTGAAATCCTCTTGCCCGAACTTGCATCCCTAACCCGCCTCTTGTGGGATCATCAGCATCAGGAGTGAAATTATTATTTAAAAGATATTCTCTATCTTCGTTATCATCGAAAACAAAGTAGGTTTCGACATCTGCATTAAATACTCCTTTTCCAAAAAATCCATTCCAGGTTCCGTTCCAATCTGAAGGCCTATCAGGCCACTCCTGAGGCCAGGTGGAAGGAACATCGCTCCGTGCAGGGGTGGTGCTATATGGAGCATTATATCCTGGCAATGGCCACCAACCATATGTAACACCTGTAGCAGCATTGAATCGAGTAAACTCATAATAGTTTGATTCGAGAGGATGAATTAATTTACCGGATGGATCTTTTGCCTCTGCCTGAACAATTATTGCTACTCCATCTACATAAGTGTGGTTTGTCCCTTTTGGCCAAACTCCGCTCCTGCTTGGCTCATTTTCCCAATCTGCAATTTCACCGAAGTTATAATAAACAGTTGCAGCAAGGTTGCCATCCATGAAACCTTTCTTTGTCTGATTGTGATCTCCTTTGTTTTTGTCCACAATCCTCTGGCTCAAAACAACATTGGAATTGATAAGAAACAATACCAAAACAGGGATTATGAAACTCAGACTATTTTTTGTGATCAACATTTTTACTCCAATAAATAGATAACCTAAAATGTAAAATCAACTCCTAGGACAATTTGCCTGGGTGATGAATAAAAATCGGGTCTGGTAAAATATTCTTGAATTGTATTGACGCCTCTAGGTGCTGTTTGATTTCGAGTGAGCTCTAAAGTATCGCCGGCTCTTCCGGTATCACCAAATACGTTAACCTCGTTCAAGGTGTCAAATAAATTGAATATCTTCATGTATAATGAAAACTGATGACCCACAAATTCAAAAAACTTAGTCACATAAAAATCCACATCATAAAAAGCTGGTCTGTTATCACTGTTCTCCAAGCCAGTTCTTTGATTTTGTAAGGATGGTGTATACGGT
This sequence comes from Ignavibacteriaceae bacterium, assembly GCA_041739035.1. Taxonomy (GTDB): domain Bacteria; phylum Bacteroidota; class Ignavibacteria; order Ignavibacteriales; family Ignavibacteriaceae; genus XYD12-FULL-36-8. The sequence continues at coordinate 26,747 of JBGSOQ010000350.1, forward strand.
AATCCTGACCCGAGCCTACCAATGAAACTTGCTATATAATCTCCCGGTACTCCAAGAGTTAATGTAAAATTCAACGAGTGGGTTCTATCCCAGTCCAATGGTACGAGCTGCTTATTTGCTTCGACTGGAGGATTAGATTGCGCATTATTAAATGCCGCATTAGGATCCGAAGCACTGCCTTTAGCTATTTGAAAAGTGTAATCTAACGTCGCACCAATACCGTTGTTAAATCTTTTTTCAAAAGATAGAGTTATACCTTTTACAGAACCGTAATCTTTATTGATTAGCTTACTGAATTTTCTAAATTCATTCTTAATATATATTTCTGATGCCAGTAAATTTCTTATATCTTTATAATAACCTGTAATTGTAATTCCCAATTCATCAGTTAAAGCTTGTTGCAAACCAATTTCATACATAATGGTCTGCTGTGGTTCAAGATCTGCATTCCCAATAGTATTACCTATATTCTCAGGGAAGTCACCTGTAAGAGGAATCCTGAAATTAGGATTGCGATACAAATTTTCGAATGGCGGAATCTGGAAAAAGTGACCATATGAAATATGAATGGCCCCTTTATCTGATATGGGATAAGATAGCCCTATACGAGGGCTGACTTGGGATTTAGATGTAGCGCTTATTAACATTGAGTCTGGAAACGGTGGTTGAAGTTCATCTAAAAGATTAATCTTATTAGGATCCTTTAAATATTTACCATCCGGTTCAAAATAGTCGAACCTTAGGCCGATATTAACTATTAAGTAATCGATCTCTATCTTATCCTGAAGGTAATATGCAAACTGATAAGGATTAGCTTGATACGTATTGTAGTTAAATGCTCCCAGTGTTGGTATCATTGGTTTAAAGTTGGATGTAGCATCAATAACAATTTGGAAATCCTTGTACTTAAGATCATGATGGGTAAAATCAATTCCTGTTTTAATTTGATTTATATTATCAATCTGCCAGGTAAAATCTGATTTCCCGGTAAAACTTGTTGTAGTATGATTAAAATGCCAGTTCTCTGTACCTCCAGTCAGGAATGCATTACCGCTTACATCCTTCTTTCTGTTCGGGTTAACATATCGTGGATCGAGAGGATTTTCATATACATATTGCTTGAACTCAGATCTCAAACCTGAAAGTGAAAAATCTATAAATGCAGAATTACTCAATAATAGTGTATAACTCGCTATTCCTAAAATACTATTTTGAAATTTTTTATAATCACCGTCGGGATTAAGTCTATAACTGTGATCATAATCTCTATATTTATTATCCTGGTAAAGTCCAGAAAGAACAATCCCTTTTCCGCCACCAACATTGAAAGCCAATTTACCCTGCAAGGATAACCTTTTGCTGAAATTCATAGGTACATAAGCTTTGTCACCTGTAGCTCCAACATACCAATCTGCCGGATTGTTAGCTGAGAAGTTAGAAGAGTCTGAAGGATTAAAAATTCTCTGTCCGTAAATTGAACCTTCATCATAATTATAACGACCCGATAAAAAGAACTTTACAAAATTTTCTAAACCTGGTACAGGTCCGCTAATATTTCCATGAATATTATAAACATTGGTGGGACTGATATGATTTATATTTGTAAAAATATTCTTATGCGAACTAATGTAATCACCAGAA
>JBGSOQ010000048.1:0-22173 GCA_041739035.1 Ignavibacteriaceae bacterium
ATCGCCAATTCTAAGCTTAACCTTTTCCTTGTTAGGAGTATGGTCAATCATATCTTCGCCAATAAATTCAATCGTTTCTCCATCCGATTTATAAACGCGAACCTTACCCCTCGGCATTGGAACACCGAGATTATATTCTTCCTTGTTTTCGAACTCAACAATGACAGCAACCTTGCCTGCTTTTGATGCATTTCCATAATAATAAGGTTGATATCCTCCGCTTCGGTAGTAAAATTTTTTTGTTGCTTTAACATCGCCCGCTTCAAAAAGTGAAATTTGCTTTGTTTCATTCTGCGAAAGGGTTGTTGGTCTTTGAAGATTGTAAATATGATATTCAAAAAACTCCTTTTCTTGAAATTGCTGAGGGGCAGCACTCTTATTCATTCTCATCTCATCAGTGTATCCATAAATTTGAGTTTGACCGGGGGTAATAAGATTGACATCGCCCGCAACTAATTTTAAGATTGCATTTTTATAAGTTGCCCCGGAGTTGTTCTCAACACTAACCCACGAATTAAGATCTAACTTCGTATCGGTTTGATTTAACACAGCTACATATTCCGCATGCCAATTCATTCCGGTTGTTTGATAAGAAATTTCAACATCTTGTTTGCCGGAGGACTTTGAGTTAACCATCCAAACCAATGTTGGTTTAGTAATCAATCCTTCGGGCAATGAACCAACTGAGAATCGATATTTTGCAGTATTGGGAATCATCACAAGCCCGCCCTCTTTTTTTTCGATAACAATTTGTCCGGCAAAGCTTGAAAGTAATTTTCCCTCAATGAATTCGTTGTTTTCACCAATAAGCTGAATGTCTTTATCAATATATTTTTGTAAAATCTTGTCGAGACTTACAAGATCATACTGATAATTCTGTTCGATTACCTCACCGTCAATTTTTATATGAACACTTGTGGGATCGATGTATTGTGCCACATCTGTAAGAAAAATTTTCGATGTACCGGATTTGATATCAATTTCCCGCAAATCTTTAACTACTCCAAGATTTGCATTGTAAACTGTAACGGCTACGGATTTCTGATCGGAATTTTGACTGAACGATTGAATGCTGAAAACAAATACGACAAACAAAAGAATTTTTGCTATTCGTGTCATGGCTGGTTCTCCCATTAAATTTTTAATAACGATTATGATACTTTTCCCAAAATAATTTGTTCCTCTAAAATAAGAGTATTTTTAGAACCATATTATATAATCAAAAGGAGCCTGATACTCGCTTTTTTATAAAAATACTGGTGTGATGCGCTCATAAAACGAAAAACTTTACTTGCTTTCTAATATTCTTGGATCTGTCACTTTTTTAATTAACCAAACGATTGAAATGCCTGCCAGTAAGATGTAGATAAAAAATACACTTTTATAACTTAAAAATCCGACGATTGCTCCTGCAACAACTCCGAAAGTTGAAAATGGTGCGGTAATTGTATTAAGCATGGCAATGTAAAATTGTCGTTCTTTAGGTGAGCAAAGCTCAGTTACAAATGATAGTCTAGATATACCAATTACGGATATAGCAATTCCCACAAAGAAAAAGACAATGCTGTAAGCGATAATATTACTGGCAATAATTGCTGTTAAGCTAGCCAACAGAGAGGAAATCGATAGAATAATAAGATTAATTTTATGTCCTGAGATATCAGCTAAATAACCTAAAAATAAATTCCCAACAATCATCCCCACCGTCGAAACAATGGTGAAAGTACCCGCATATGAAGCAGAAAGATTAAAATTTTTCAAAGCGAAAACAGGATAAAAAGCCGTTGCAGTTATGCACATAGCCACCAATGCATCGGCAATTAAAAAGTTTCTGAAGGGCACATTTGTTTTTAAGATAAATTTTACTGCACGCAGTTTATTTGTAACCGTATGTGTTAGATCCTCCTCATAAAACTCCTCATCTTCCTTAAGCCTGCTTAAGAAATAAAATGAAATCATCATAAAAATAAATGCGACAATAAAAAGGAGGGCAAAGTTAAATGGAAAATGGATTGCAGATAAAATTAAAATGGTAAACGAACCCGCAGCCATTGCTAAAACCGAGCCGATGAGCTGACGTACAGCAAGAAGCCTTCCCCGCAGCTTAACGGGGGTTGTTTTTGAAAATAAGTGAAACCATCCCGGGATGGGAATGCCGCCAACAACGGCAGTGAGAAAATATAAAAAAAGAAGTGAGTGTACCCCGTTCGATCGACCTAAATTGTTTAAAATAAAAAATGTGAATATCGCTATAAATAAGTACATAGCCCTGGATAAAAAACCATATTTCAGCACGAATGGTTTAATTCTTTTTTCAGTGTAGCTTGCATTAGTAAAAAATAGCTGGGGGAAACTAAGCCCCATTATCCATAAAACCGGGACCGCACCAATCTCAATTGTATTTCCCCCTGCTTGCTGAATAAAAACCGGTATAATTGTGAATGCGTAAACAAAATAAATACCGAACGCAAAAATTGCTCCATCGGCAATATGCATAATAAAGTTATGCCTTAAAACTCTTGGATCAAATCCGGGAAAATTATCAAGCTTAAATAAGCGGAATAGCATGATGTAAATTTAATTCTTAATTAGTATCTAATGAAAGATTATATGCACCGAAATTTAATATTCAAATAAATTTAAAATAAAAAATCCCGATCAGTTGCCTAATCGGGACTTGGGCTTCTCTATCTATCATCACTATTTGGCGGGAGGCATTAGCACCGTATCTATTACATGAATAATCCCATTTTTGGACTTAATATCGGCAGAAACCACTTTTGACTTATTTATCATAACAGTCTTTCCCTTGGTTGAAATCTTAACATCACTGCCCTCTAAAGTCTTTGCTTTTTTTAGCTTGATTACATCTTTCGAAGTTACGTTACCTGAAACAACATGGTAGAGAAGAACTTTTTTCAAAGCTTCCTTATCCTTTAGCAAATTCTCCACAGTTCCCTCGGGAAGTTTTTTGAAAGCATCATCACTTGGAGCAAAAACCGTGAATGGTCCTTCGCCTTTTAAAGCATCAACCAGCCCAGCTTCAGTTAAAGCTGCTGCTAAAGTTGTAAAAGTGCCGGCATCCAATGCGGTTTCAACAATATCCATTTCTTTTGTTGATTTGTCGTAGGCGCTTGCAGTAAGTTTTGAAGTGACAGCAAACGTGAGCACCAAAGCAAAAATTGTTAAAATTGAGAACGTTTTGTGTAACATGATCATTCCTTCTTATTTAGTTAATAATTAAGTAACACCTTCACAACCATTACAATCAAAAAACAGTTCCAACCAAAAAGGGGAAAATTTTTGGGTAAACTTTAATCATCAAGTTGAATTTATTGTTTATTTTTTAGGTGTTGTTAATTGAAAGATTTGCTTAGCATATTAAAATATAAGTTCATCACTCTAAATGGAGTGTTAGCATTGTTGTGCCTTGGATTGGTTTATTATACAATTTTTGCTGTGCCGATTTTTTTTATCCTTACAAGTAATTTGTACGATATTCTTGGCTATCATTTCATTCTCGTAAGAAGAGAAGATTTTCTTCCAGAGAAAGAATACATAAGATCCTACCGTATAATTCAGCTAATGTTTGATATAACTCTCATATTGCTCTTAGGCGTAAGTTTTGGCTGGATTCCGGCACTATGTGGGGGGCTGTTAAAAATATTCGGAGTGCAGGATTTACTCTATTATGTTTTCTTGAAAAAAACATTTCCTAAAATTTGGACGTGGTTAAGATGGACCCCACTCGGCTTTTTCAAGCAAAAACTCCAGCTTTCAGAAGTGATTGCGCAAGCAATAGCAGGGATTATCCTTACTGCTTTCATTCTGCTTCACCACCTTAAAATCATTTGAGATTATCACAATTTTAATTATGTTTTATCGCTTATCAGCGAAGGTTTTTAGCCGCTGATGATTCGTAAAGAATTTCCTTTATTTTTTTTCCGGAACTAAAAGATGAACTTCGAAATATTACTTACTATTTTAATGGGAATAGGGCTCAGCGCCGCCAGCGGTTTTAGAGTCTTTATTCCATTTCTTGTGGTAAGTATTGCCTCCTTTACTGGTAACCTAACTCTTGCAGACTCTTTCAGCTGGATAGGGACACTGCCTGCAATGATAACATTTGGCGTTGCCACAGTTTTGGAGATTGCCGGCTACTATATTCCTTGGGTTGATAATATTTTAGATACAATCACATCACCAATGGCAGTGGTTGCTGGAGCTGTTCTGATGGCTTCGGTAGTTACGGATATTTCACCGTTTGTTAAATGGACGCTGGCAATAATCGCAGGGGGCGGGGTTGCGGGAACGGTACAAGCCGTAACTGGAGTAACGAGAGCCACATCAACATTAACAACGGGCGGATTAGGAAATCCCGCAGTTTCGTCTGTTGAATCAGGCAGTTCAATAACTTTATCCGCAATGTCAATTTTTATTCCTTTAATTGCGGGGATTATAGTCATTTCACTTTTGGTATGGGCAACAAAAATTTTGATAAATAGGTTTACGGCCAAAAGCAAAGCAGTATCTTAACAAACTAATCATTAACAAAAGAGGTAAAACATGTCAGTTCTTTGGACTATTATTATTGGTCTCGTTGCTGGCGCTCTGGCAAAATTTATTATGCCGGGTAAAGATCCAGGCGGAATAATTATAACAATTCTAATCGGTATTGCCGGGTCTTTATTATTTACTTATGTAGGACAAGCAATAGGATTTTATGAAGCAGGTCAATCATCTGGGTTTATTGGTGCGACGGTTGGAGCAATCATACTATTAGCTATTTACAGGCTGTTTAAAAAGAAATCAGCTTGATAATTGAAGAACCACCAGAGCAGTCTCAAGTGAGGCTGCTCGGTTTTTTATTGAAACAACAATAAATATTTATCCCCAAATCATTTTCTGGTTCTCTCCAAAATTTGAACAATGCTCAATTTGAATTGTTGAAAGCTAAACCCACCACACCCAAATTTCAATTTTAAAGTCAAAATCTGGTGTTTTTTGATTTAATTATAAGGCAAATTTGGGAAGTTATCTGCATCACAAATAAATATCGATTTTTTGTTTAGGTTTAAAGTAAATATATAAGGAAAAAGTTGATTATGATGAATAAATACATTCCTAATTCCCTAATTGCAATCATATTTTTTACTGCAGCGCTTTTGCAAACTCAGTGTACTTCTCCCCAAGAAAAAACAATGACTAAAGAGGAAATGATAAAAAGAGGAGCATATCTAGTTAATTATGGAGGATGCAATGAATGTCATTCTCCCAAAATTTATACCGATATGGGTCCTGTTTACGACACAACAAAATTGCTGTCGGGACATCAGCAAGGCTTACGTATTCCAAAAGTTGATACTTCATTAATTGGTACGGACAAATGGTATTTGGGAAATATTGATCAAACAGCATGGGTTGGGCCCTGGGGTGTATCATTCTCAGCAAACTTAACTCCCGATGTTCGAACCGGAATTGGAGCATGGACAGAGGATCTTTTTATTAAAGCAATGAAAAACGGTTTGCATCTCGGAGTGGGGCGGCCCATACTTCCGCCAATGCCTTTTATGGGGCTTGCTGCATTGAGGGATGAAGATTTGAAATCGGTATTTGCTTATTTGAAAAGCATTAAGCCAATAGACAATAAAGTTCCAGATCCTATTCCACCCAATGAAGTGGCAGCGAGATACGGAAAGTAAATTAAATAACCTTATCCCGCACCACAGCACTGAAGATATTCATACTGCAGGGTTACTTTATATTAGAAAAATTAGAAACCGAAGACGATTAGTTGGCTTGCGTAATTATATCCATGACGGTTTTTAATCCAATAAAGATTAGCAGAATGATGATATTGTGATTGACCGCTCCCAATGCTCCTCCTACTAATACAAAACCAGATAGAATAATTGTAAGATGCATTGGAATAATTCTTTTATAAGGAGCAAACATTATTTTTGGTAAACTTTGTACCGTTAACTGTTCTTGTCTGAATGTAAAAACAAATTCTACAAGGTAGTGGATAAAGAAAATCAATGATGTTAAGAGAATAAATGTGACATCAATCCCACCTTTTGAAATAGCACCTATCGAAATAAAAGCAGATAAAAATACTGCATAAACAAGATGGAAAAAACCATAATGAAACAGAAAAAAAACTGCAGCGCCTATCTTAGCGGATTTGGATTTTGTTAAAGGTTTGCCGTTCATTTTCATTCCATCAACCGTATAGTCCTTTAGAGTAATTATCTTAAAGAAATTGAATACGCCAATGATAACACTCTGAAACCAATATATCCAAAGAACGTTAAGTGCGCTTTGCTTTTCTATGATTGTGAATAAGGCGATTAATAAATTGGAAATAAGAAGCGACCATACCGATAAGCTTTTAAACATTGCTTTGTTTAGCATTCTCCAGCTAAAAAACCCCATAGCCGCCCTTATTTTTGGGGGTGATATTTTTTCATGAGCATTCATTTCCCACACAAATCAAAATATATGCCTAAAATTACTATTTAGGTTTGTTCCTTATTGCAACCTAAACCCAAAGGATCTTAAACTGTGTCCCAAATCCTTTCCAATTTTAGCATCAACTTAAGTAAATTTGTCAAAGATATATTGGTTTAATGAAAGAGAACACCACTAATTTTAAATTAAATAGATCGTGTCTAGGGTAATATTATAATGAACATTAAAGCTAAAATTGTTTCTGTAAAAAATTTAATAACAGAGTATTCGTCCCGCGAGATAAAAATATTAGTTAACCTATTTATTTTGATTACGGCACTGCTTGCCTTCATTTATGTTGCTAAAGAGGTAAGCAGCGGGGACACTCAAAAATTTGATGAATGGGTGTTGAGTAATTTACGCGATGGAGAAGCAACAAAGTCACCCATTTGGCCAGCGTGGTTTACTGCAATTATGAGGGATATAACGGCGTTTGGCGGTGCAACAGTAATTTTCTTAATTACGTCAGCGGTCTTTTTTTACTTGCTGATCCAAAAACAACATGAGTTTATGTGGTTGATTTTAATTGCAACAATTGGGGGTGCGTTGCTTTCATTTGGGTTGAAAGAATTATTTGCCCGTGAAAGACCGCCGCTGATTTATCATCTTCTAACAGTCAAGTCGTTAAGTTTTCCAAGCGGACACGCAATGATGGCCTCAGTAGTATATTTAACCCAAGGAGCATTGCTGGCAAAAGTGCAATCGAATAAAAACTTAAGAGTGTACATTTTACTTGTGGCTATCGCCTTAGTTTTTCTGATAGGTATTAGCAGAATTTATTTGGGGGTTCACTATCCTACCGATGTTTTAGCCGGCTGGTCGGTGGGACTTGCATGGGCTTCTTTCTGCTGGCTTGCTGCAAAGTACTTGCAACGAAAAAATGAACAAAAGCAAAATAGAAAATAAAACACTAAAGAAATGATCGAGGAAAAGAAAAAACCACTTCAATACTTAATTTACCACTTAGCATTTGTATTACTTTTGTGGTTAGTGAAAATATTTGAAATAACTTCAGGAGCCAATCTAGTTTCTTTGGGGATTTTCCCACGAAAATTTTCCGGTTTGATTGGAATAATTTCTGCCCCGCTCATTCACGCGGATTTCAATCATCTAATATCTAATTCTTTTCCGCTTCTTTTTTTAGGAATGGGAATTTCCTATTCTTATCCGAAATCATCAACGAAATTATTTTTTGGAGTGTATCTTTTACATGGACTTTTAGTTTGGATTATTGCCAGACAAGCATATCACATTGGTGCAAGCGGTTTAGTGTATGGTTTTGTTTCCTTTTTGTTTTTCAGCGGAATTATCCGGCGAGACAATCGCTCAATTGCTCTTGCACTCATTGTGACATTATTTTACGGTGGTTTAACGTGGGGAGTTTTGCCAATTAAAGAAGAAATTTCTTGGGAATCTCACCTCTCCGGTTCGCTTGTAGGCATTTTGTTCGCGTTTATTTTTCGTAAGGCAGATCCAGCACCGAAATATGATTGGGAAGATGAATCAATTGATCAGGATGAACAATAATCTACTTTAATAATTAGAGGTTTTATATGAAAAATATTTCAAGACGAAAATTTATTTACGGCTCATCTTTATTGGGGGCATCAATGGCTTTGTTTAAAGATGTTAAAGCCGGCCGGATATTTTTGAGTTCGAGGGGATTTGATGTTGTGATCAGAGGCGGACACATTATTGATGGTTCTGGTAAGACAGAATTTATTGCTGATGTGGGAATAAAAGATGGAAAAATCGTTGAGATTGGAAATTTAAATTCTGTTGATGCTGAAATATTTATTGATGCAAGGGGACTAAAAGTAGTTCCCGGTTTTATTGACATACATTCTCACACAGATTCTGACCTAATTCTAAATCCAAAAGCCGAAAGCAAAATTCGTCAGGGTGTCACTACTGAAATTACAGGACAAGATGGCTTTTCATGGGGACCTTTGGGCGGACCAGAACTGGAACGAACACTAAAAAACTTTAAAGAAGAATATGGTGAAGAAATATCATGGCGGACGCTTGGAGAATTTCTCGATAGTTTTTCGTCGCGTAAATTTTCTATTAATATTGCCTCAATGGTTGGTCTTGGAACTATACGAGAATATGTTGTTGGTTTTGAAGATAGAACGGCATCGCTTAACGAAATTAATTTAATGAAAAATGAGGTGCTGAAAGCAATAAATGAAGGTGCCGTGGGTGTTTCGACCGGATTAGAATACACACCCGGAAGTTTTGCATCTACAGAAGAATTGATAGAACTTTGTAAAGCTTCGCCAATATCATCGAGACTTTACTCAACACATATGAGAAATGAAGACAACACGATTCTCGAAGCAGTTGATGAGGCAATCAGAATAGCAAGAGAATCGTCATCAGGGTTACTATTATCCCATCTTAAAGTTTCCGGAAAATCAAATTGGCACAAAGCTGATGCTGTACTTGAAAAAATAGATAACGCAATTCGCGAAGGATTAGATGTTCATGCTGACAGATATACTTACGTTGCCTATCACACGGGTTTAGATGCTTTGTTTCCGCTGTGGGCGCGCGAGGGAGGAACCGGAAAATTTATTGAAAGATTACACGATAAAGAACTTCTCAAAAAAATGAAAGAACATTCCGAGAAAAAAGTTTCTAATCTTGATGGCAACTGGGATGGTGTTTTGATTTCAAGCGTGGGTAAAGAAGAATTTAATGATTACCAGGGCAATACAATTAAATGTATTGCCGATGAATCAGGCCGGGATTATTTCGAAACCGCTGTTAAAATAATACTTGATTCGGATAATCGGACAATGATGATGGGATTTGGCATGGAAGAAAATTCAACCGAGAAAATTTTAGCTCATCCTAAAGTTATGATTGCTTCAGATGCCGGTTCACATGCGCCGTATCCGCCAATGAACAAAAGCATCGCTCATCCGCGTGCTTACGGAACATTTCCGAGAGCAATTGCAAGGTATGTTCGTGAAAGAAAAATTTGTTCGCTTGAAGAAATGATTAAAAAAATGACCTCTATGCCTGCTGACAAGCTGGGATTTTCAGATAGGGGAAGACTGCAAGAAGGAAGAGCCGCAGATGTTGTGATTTTTGATTATGATACAATACAAGATAAGGCCACATTTACGGAGCCGCATCAATATCCTTATGGAATTCCTTATGTAATTGTGAATGGCGAGCTAGTAATTAATAATGGAGAACACACAGGTGCGATGCCCGGGCAAGTGATCAAATCGTAAAGTTTGTAACTAGGATTTATTTGTTATTATCGAATGGCCTTTTCAGGTACGAATATTTTACTTTAGCAGGTGCTTAATTACTTCATCTAAATATGGGTGAAACTTTTGAGGCAGGTTTTTGTACTTTGACGATAAATTTTCCTTCGCAAACGCAAAGCCATTTTGAGGAAATTCTTTAATTGAATCTTGAATATTTTTTAAAAAGGTTTGCATTTTTGATTTCACTCGGTCATTTATTTCTTCATCATCAGAATTAGAAATTAGCTTAGCCGTATTTTGTTCGTCAAAATTATGTTCGGTAAGCATTTTAAAAACCAATCCTCTAAAATTTTCTGATACCAAGGTTCTGCTGACATCCCCAAGTTCTTTAGCGGTCTCTGTGATTGATGAGTGAGAAAACCATTTCTGCCGCAATGAATCAAGCACAAGATCTTCAAAATTCAATTTGAATTCCTTTACAATCTCATTTGGCAAATCGTTAAGCTGAATCATTTTTCTTCCTGAGGATTTAGCAAAGATAGCAGCGCGTTTAATAACCGATTCTAATTCTCTTATATTTCCACTCCATTTATAGTTATTCAATACATCCAATACTGCTTTAGAAAATTTGGAATTAGGAGCTTCGCTGTTCAGAAAATATAATGCTATGGGCCCAATGTCGTCTTTCCGTTCTCGAAGCGGAGGCAAATCTATTCGAATAACGTTTAGACGGTAAAAAAGATCCTCTCTGAATTTTTTTTCTTTAACAGCAATCTCTAATTTTTTATTTGTTGCAGCGATGACTCGTATGTTAACTTTTGAAGTTTTCGACGATCCAACTTTTTCAAATTCGCCTGATTGAATAACTCGCAGCAATTTAACCTGAAAATTTTCCGACGTCTCACCAATCTCATCAAGAAAAATCGTTCCATTATCTGCTGTTTCGAATCTACCGATTTTATCTGCTGATGCGCTGGTGAAAGAACCTTTAACATGACCGAACAGTTCACTCTCAAGCAATGATTCAGAAAGCGCTCCACAATTTACTGCAACAAAATTGTTTTTATTCCTTTTGCTTAAACTGTGAATAGCTTTTGCGACCAGCTCCTTACCCGTTCCGCTTTCACCTGTAACAAGAACTGTTACATCTTCCGGAGCTATATTTTGGATAAGATCAACAACATTTTGAATTATCCTTGATCTATAAATAATGCCGTAAAAATTTTTTATTTCTAATGATGATGGAGCTTCAGCTTCTTCCTCATCTTCCGCATTCTCTTTTAATTTGGATATTTCTTCCTCAAGCAATTTAATTTTTTTTGTAAAATCACTCGAATTTGTTTTTCCGGAGATATCAAGGTTTGTTTTAAGAGTTGAAAGCTCATTTTCTTTAGTTGAAAGAAGAGATCGTAGGATGCGCGCTTCATCAAGAACCCCCTCTAGCTCAGATTTTTGTTCAGTCAATTCCGAAAATGCTTCATAGACAAACAAGAAAATAGACGGCAGAATAATTGCCAAATAATCCAATCTCAAGAATAAATATGTATGAACAACAAACGCTGTTGAAATTAGTGTGGCGAACGAAACTATAAACAAAAGGTATTTATTTAATCCGAATCTCTTTTGAAACCAAACAAGCAAAATGAACAAAAAAGAAAAAAGAATTGTCGATATCAATTTAAAATCATTTCGGAAGTATCGTTTATGAATCAGATTATCTAACGCAAAAGCATGAAGAGTAAACGCGGGTGCTTCGTCATCAAAATTAGTCTCTAAACTTGGAGCAGCTTGTAAATCACTTACTCCGATAATAATAGTTTTGTCCTGTAATTGGTTGAGCTCATCATTCTGGTTTTGGATTAAATCATAAAAATCTAACAGGGAATATTTTTTAAAGCTCTTCCAGGAGGAAACAAAATTAACATCAACTGTATTCGGGAGATTAAATTTGTCCTTACTTTCAAGAATTCGGCAAGAAAAGGCATATTCATTAATACCATTCGACTTAATTTTCATAGGTATTTTAAAAGTTGGACCTTGAAGATAGTTGATGTGTCCTGTATGAATACTATCATCTAAAAGTCTGGGACTCGGATAGCTTAGTGAATCAGATATAAAAGAGTCTTTTACTTGAATAATATTTCCTGCCACGGAACTTAAAGTTACACGGCCCGACTTGACAATTTCCTTTGTTAAAAGATTATCATAAACAGTCTGAGACATAAATTTTGCACTAAGGAAAATCTCTAAACCGATTGACTTAACTTTATAACTTGTCAGTTTATTAATCAGCAAGGCATAATAGCTTCTTTTTATTGGCCAAGGACCGATATTCTCTAGATCTGAGGCAGAAATATGAATGACGACAATATTTGAATCGGGTTTTGACTCGCCACTGACTTTAGTGAAAATTTTTTCAACCGATAAATTAAGAGAAGTAAAAGCACTGCTCAAGGAAAGCAGGACAATACATGATAGAAGAACTATCAGAGATTTGATAAGGGCTTTATTTTTTAACTGTAGCGGAAGCTTCATAAGTGAAAATTCTAATCACAGTAAAGATAATTATTTTCTCTTTATATAAATTTAATATACAATTATTATGAAATATAAGTCTTCGGCAAATTGATAATCGCCTGAAAAACTTCAGAAGAGCATAATAATTACAAATAATGCAATGGCAGATAAAAAGGGGGAGAGGTCGTTAATAAAGCAAAATAATTATGTGGAACGATGGCAGCAACATTTGAAAAAAACAGAAGGTCGATTCGCAAATAAAACCAAAGTGGAGGAAAGTAATTAAGTTTTAATGCAATGTTACCGTTCGATAATCTTTTTGCTCAATTGATCTAGTTTAATGTCAATTTCAGCTTTGTCTTTGCCGCTCATTTTATAATTTTTGAAAGAATTAAACTCGGTATAAGCCTCCTCATATAAACCCTTATCGTAAAGCAGATTAGCAAAGTAGATTCTCTGCGGGATCAGTTTTTTAGTATCCGGATATTTTCGGTAGGTTTCCTTAGCCGCTACAATTGCCGATTCTGTTAAGCCATTTTCTCCTAATTGCTTTGCGCCATTCAGCCGCATTAAACCAAACTCATAATTTGATGCCCCTGAAGTTGTTACGTTATTGTTCGGATTACCATAAACCCGAGTGCTTTTTGATTTAATGTCCTCTTTTATTCTGGGAGCACTAATCATATCTTCCATGGCAAGCGCAAGCAGCAGGTCATCAATTGACATTTTTTTAATACTATTCACACTTACAGCGGCAGATCCTTTTAGTGAAAACTTAATATTCCCCTTAGCCAGAACAATCGAAGAGTTGTCTCGTGTTGAAATAGTACTGTATGGCGGGAGTTCGGTACCGGCTTTAACATCAATCCAATTTTCACTGGAACCAATTTGAGCTTTTACTTCCCCGGTACAGCTTTCCACAAAGCACTTTTGTGCAAGCGTTAATCCTGTGCTAATAAATAAAAAAAATAATAAATTTTTCATTTTATTTTCCTTTAGATTTAATAAACATCAATTATTTCAACTTTACCATTTACTAAGCCATAATTACCAATTGCCTCATTAAAAAATTTCTCTGCACCAATTTCCCACGCCGAATTAAAATCAGCAAGAGATGTCGTTTCAATAGGAATCCAAATTTCATCTTGTCCATTTTCATTCTTACGAATAAAATATTTTGAATCGTTTTCCGTAATAAGCCGCGCATTTTCCGGAGCTAAGTTTGTGTTGAAAAGTATATTAACATGTCGTATGTCATCGGTATTTTTATAATCAACAAGGGCAGTTTCAATTCCAATACTTTCTAAAAATGAGCTATAACAAACACTCAAATCATCACAATCGCCGCCCCTAAGTCTTATTGTTTCATTTGGAAATTGAACATATTCAGTTGAAGCGCGAGGGTCAGCCGTGTAAACAATTCGTTCCACAAAATTATTAAATATCAATTTTGCTTTGTAAAACTGAGAGACGGAATAACTTAAAGTATCAAGCGCACTTTTATTTTGACTTAAAATATTTTTCGAAAAGTTCATTGAGTAATCAACATCTTTTTTAATGAAATATCTGAGATTCTTTACTCTTCCATCCCAGCTGTTTACGCTGTTAACTAAGATTGGCAGCTGAAAATTATCATCGGGTTCTTCTCCAGAAGTTGTTAGCGCAAAGTAAACTTGAGAAATTTCTGCCTTCTGTTTATTGTAATAATCAGGCAGAATTGCGTAAAACGGTATCATTAGAGTATCTCTCGGTTCAATTGTTACCGTTGGAGATTGTACATAGCCGATATTCATACCCTCAATTTTACTTGAGGGTTTTAGTAAGACAGATTTGTCAGTTAGATTAATAACCTTTCCAAATGCAAACGGACTATCAATATAAGCCTCATAAAAAGTTGGATAGATTTGTTTGTCAATTTCGACTGAAAGAAATTTTACCGATTGTTCCAGCAAAGTATTTAGCGTAAAACTGAAGCTTACTAAAGCTTTATCATAGCTGTACTTGTTATTTGTCAAATTAGCGATAGCCTCTTCTTTAAAACCGGAAAAGGAGTGAGATTTATTTCTATTGTTAAAGTATTTTACACCGGATAGTGTAACGCCCCACAAATCTGTTGAAAAAGTTATACCACTTAATATTCCATTAACAAAGGGAGACTGATTTTTATCATGCAATGCAGTTAGGCTAAATCCGAAATTTGATTTTGAAACACTTATAATTTGGCTGATTCCTAACTGAAAGGCATTATTTGTTTCGATCGAAAAGTTAAGCCCAGTTTGAGACCAAGGTGAAAATGTAGCTCCAAATAAAGCACCCTTATCAGTTCTGATTTTATAGGCTTTATTTTCTTCACTAACGCTTTGCTCACCAAAATTGAACAGATTTATTGAAGCCAAGGAAATCGATAGTTCATCGTTAATAAAATAATTAATGCCGATATCGCCCTTCCAAAAATTTCCTGTTTCTATCAAACTTTCTCTTTCTAGAAAGTATAAAGTATCACCTACGGACACCGGTTTGAATGTTTCATTATTAAATTCTTGGGAGAGATATCTAAACGATAAACCCAGATTGAATTTTGGAGAAAATTTATATGAATAACCAAACCCAAAAAGCTCTTTATAGGTAAACTTAGAATTTAACTGTTGGAATGACGAGTCCTCTAAAACTATTGCGCTTCCATTGCTGAAAACAAATTCTTTTTCATAACCGGGAGTATACCTTACTGAGAAAGCGTGGTCTCCGAGTCGTTTTGAAAGTGAAATCAAATATAAATTTGTAGAAATAGGTTTTGAGAATTGACCGCCGTACGAAAAAATCAAACCCCAGTCTTTTAATACTAAATAGTTTGATGGATTACTTTCAAGACTATTCAATAGCGCCGTTGACTTTTCAGATAGATTCCAAAACCCGCTTAATCCGACTGAATTTTGAGCCCATATATTTATTGAGCAAAACATTGCAAAAATACCTATCGCTTTCAGAATTACTCTCAAGGAATATCTACGTAAATACTATTTATGCTTTGGGATACTACGATTAGCTCGCCGATACCATTACCCTCACGCTTTTCAAATTTTCGTGTAAGAGTAAAGGCAAGCTTATCATATTTGACTGCAAGTTCTGCAATAAGTTTTTGAGGCATCAAGAATTTTCCATCATCGGCAGTTTTTATTTTGTAAAGTGGGAATACTATATCTCTTTGAGTATCAATTATACTGAGCAATATTTCAAAATTTTTAATATACCTTGCATTCCATTCCAAGATTAGATTTACATTTTTATTGGCTTTGGATCCCGCCAATCTAAAATTAAGAAAGATTTCAGGCGGCGTTACGATATCAAAACTTACTGATGGTGAAAGAAGGGACTCAAATCTAAAGCTCACTTTTGAACCAAAATCAAAATCAAATGGATCGCCCAAAATTCCTCTTCTATATAAAACATATCTTAACCCGAGTGAGGTATCTCTCGTGATTCCGTCATTAATTATAAATTGCCTGAGTTGAGCCCTCTGATCATTAAAAAAAATGCTGCCAGGAGTCAATGTTGAATAACCTAAAAGCTTACCGCGCAATCCGTAAATAGGTTTTGTTTTATCAAAAAAAACAGCTTGAGCGAAAGAAGACTTGACAGGAATCCCTAAAATATTCTGTTTTATTCCCGCAACAGTTACAACATTTGTAAACCGTGCCGGATTTTCACCTATCCCCGATGAATCTACACCAAAACTTGTTGGTTCTGCAGGATTTTTTGTTATCACTTCAATCTCAATCGGGTCATCGTCTTCAACTAAAGCTGTTGGTTGAGGATTATTGCAACTGAAGAAAAATCCAAGCGAGATTAAAAGCGGCAAATATTTAATTATTAATTTCATGACTATTTAATTTACTATTGGTGATCTATAATTTCAATTTTTTTTATTCATTTTAAAAAATCAAAGGGATGCCGCAATTAACAGCACCCCGAATAAATTAGAATTAGCAGCCTATAACTTAACGAAATATGGCACGCCCCAAGTTTCAGATTCAACGGCAGTTGCATCATCAAATATTACTTGTTTTGGAAATGCATTTACAATTGCATGATAGTGTCCTGGGAATTGATGAGTAACATAAGTCTGTTCATATACCTTATCATATCCATTTCCAGATGGAACAGATGAAATCAAGGCGAATTTTCTTTTTGCTCTATGTAAACCTTTAATATCAGCCCCGTATGTTAGCGTCACAAAATCTGTATCGGCATAAGCGCTGAATACTTCAAGGCGAAGAGTTGTGGGCTGATTTTTTGCAATTATAGGCAGTTCTCTCCACCATCCAAATCCTCTTTTTAAATAATAATTATTTGGAGAATTAACAATTAGCGTATCACCATTTGGTAAGAAAACTGTAAGTTTTTGTATATCTATGTTTGGGCTTAATGCTCCGCCTTCAGGTAAAGATATGGCGGCGATTCTCCAATTCCGATATGGAAATGTTGTATTAGCAACTTTAACGAAAATAATTTTTCTGACAATAACGGAAGTAAAAGGTTTTCGAATTATTGTGTCTGGTTCAGTCGCGCCCGTACTATAAGAAGCAGCTATTATTAATGTTCCCTCAAAAGTTTTGGTTAAAGTTCCGTACGCTGTATCGCCAACAACATTAATATCCATATTTCTATTAACTAAACGGACTTTGTGTCCTACTCTAAAAGGATAGATTTCTGCTTCGGTTTTACCCAGGAAGCTCATAGCATCTTCTTCATTGTAGTTTGGTTCGAATGAAGAAATAGCTGAATCTTCATCGGCCAGTTTCAGCATTGCCTCTTTATCAGTAGTTGGTTCTGAACTTTCCGGTTCGATGGCTGACTCATTACATCCAATAAATAATGCAAATACTGAAAGCATTATTATTGAAAAAATCCGTGCAAGAAATGATCGTTGCTTATTCATTTTGTACTCCTTTTGGTTTGTAAATAATGTTATTTGTTTTAAGAATTACAATTCCATTTCACTTCCGATAAGTAAACAATCGTGCCAAATGCTATTGAGTTAAAAAATTTTATTTTCAATAAAAATTAGGGGTTTTGAGGTTAAATCAAATGCCTGAAGAATATGTTTAATTGCCTGATGGATTTTTAACAGGCAATTTCGTAAACGTTTGGGTTAGTTGGAAAAGAATTATTTGGTTAGTAGTCGAACTTCAATATTGGTGGGTTAACGGTAATTGGCTTGAAGGATGAACTAAATTCTATTACTATTTTTATTATAGAAAAAACATATATCTAGCAGAAGAAGGAGTGAATTATTATAAACGTGATTCTAACTACAAATTAACAACTCAGCTCAGCACAGAATCTCTTTTGCAAATTACCGAAAAGGTTTCCCGCCGATTTTGTCGAGGCATCCGACTATCCCGTCGTTCTAAAACTGTAGATTATTTCATTCTTCAAAGTTTTCTAAAATACTTAATGTGGCATATTAGTTGGCATGTAAAGAAGGGGGTACAATTTTTTCATAAAAAAAGGAGCTCTATCATGAAAAAAAAGCTGACCAAAACTCGCCACCAGCTTTTTGCAATTTTTCTGTTCTTACCTTTCCTTGCTTTTACAAGTTTAGCATTTGAAATAACTATTGATATTGCACCAAATGTTTTGAACGTGGCAAGCAGCGGAACCGTCGTAACTGTTCACACAAATCTGCCATATTCATCTGTTCTGAGTTCTTCACTTACTTTAGATGGGGTTCAGATTGAAAGTTGGAAAGCAGATGATAGAGGATATTTTGTTGCCAAATTCGAAATGAGTGCAATAAAATCTCTCCCGCTTGCAATAAACCAGCACCACACTTTTATGCTAACTGGCTTTACAAAGGATGGTCAGGAGTTTTCAGGAATTCAGAGTATTCTTATAATAGATAAAACTGGTAAATAAACCGGATATCTTTGACTTTGTATAAATCCCCGGAATCAATCGTGATGAGAGTTTTCGGGGGTTTACTATTTTTTCTCAACAGTTAACTTTTTAACTCCTTAACTTCATATTCAGTAAGCTCTCGAATCTCCCCAGGACTCAAGTTACCCAGCAATAAGTTTTTTATTCTTGTTCTAATTAATCTTAAAGTTGGATGCCCAATTGCAGCCGTCATTTTTCTTACTTGTCTGTTTCTGCCTTCTGTAATAACAATTTTCAACCAGCAGACATGGATATTCATTCGTTTTCGTATTGGTGGAACACGTTCAGAAATATTGGGCGGCGTTATTATTTCAATTTTTGCGGGCAAAGTCATTTTTTTTTCAATCAAAAGTCCCCTGTTAAATCTAATCATCTCTTCCTCAGTTGGAATACCTTCAACTTGAACCAGATATTCCTTCTCGTGTAAATTTTGAGGGCTTAGAAGATAATCAACCAACAATTTATCGTTTGATAAGAGGAGCAATCCTTCGCTGTCCATGTCTAGTCTCCCCACGGGATAAACATTCTTGGGTATATTTTTAAGATTGGCGAGAGTTTTTCTGTTAAGTTTATCAGTAAACTGAGAAAGATATCCATATGGTTTATTTAGAATGAAATACTCAAGGTTAGCATGTTTCATGGGGTAAAAATAAAAAAAATAAAATACACCATCTAAGGAACAGAATACCAACAAATTCGTCATATTGTTTGATTGGTTTTTTCTATCGATTAGTTTAACTATTTTGCGAGGCCAAAATTGATTTAAGTGAAATAATCAAACAAAAACGGAGGCATTATGTCGTACCGTGATCAAGCAAAATACCTGGACTTTTTAAAGAAGTTTGAACGAAAATTTGATCGAAAAGAAGCAGAAGACTTCAAGATATTCGTTAAAATGCAAAAAGACGAAGAAGAATTTGACTCCGTTACAATGAAAAAGCTAAAATTTCTTTACGATAAATATAATGTTCCAATAGATCGTTCTAAATATGATGGCTTCTTCAAAAAACTTGAATCCGAACAAAATTAATAACTCACATAATATTATTTGATTACTCTTTAGAGGGAATGATGAACTATAAGCTCTTGCGCAACATCATTGGTGCGGCAGTATTCTTAATTTCTTTCATTGTTTTAGTGTTGACTGTTCAACCAAGCGTTTCTTTCTGGGATTGTGGTGAATTTATAGCTGCAAGCCATTACTTGCAAGTTCCGCACCCGCCAGGAACACCCTTTTTCCTTTTACTGGGAAGAATTTTTTCAATGATACCATTCGCTGAAAATATCGGGCTGAGAGTTAACTACATATCTGTAATATCCAGTGCCGCTTCTATTCTTCTTCTTTACTTAATAGCAGTTAAGCTTATAGAAAACTATCGGGGCAAAAAACCGGAAAATCTTTTTGATGCTTTAGGAACTTACATTGCCGCTGCCATTGGCGCATTATCATTTTCCTTCAGCGATACGTTTTGGTTTAACGGTGTTGAAGCAGAAGTTTATGCGTTCAGCACTTTTCTAGTTGCATTTGTAACATGGCTTATGATTCGCTGGCATGAAAGAGCTGACGGAAAAGATAATGAAAAGTACATTTTAATGATCGCATACTTAATAGGACTGTCAACGGGTGTACATTTAATGAGCGTGCTTGCTATTGTACCGGTAGCAATGGTTATACTGTTTCGAAAGTATTTGTCAGATGAGGAAGCGCTTAAAAAAACAGCAATACTTTTTTTAATTCATGCAGGAATTCTTGTATTAGTTTCATTGGTAATGTGGGGAGCACAAAAAGCCGCAACTCCCCCAAGTCCCGATGAATATCAAGCATATGATTCTAAGTTTAAAATGATTGCCGCAGGAATCAGCGTAATTTTCATTGGTGTATTTTGGAAGAAAATCTTCACAAGAAATTCATTTTATATGCCGCTTTTCATTGGCGGAGCGGCATTGTTTCTTACTTATCCGGGAATTGTGAAACTTCTACCTTCATTGATGGCTGAAGTTGCGGGGGAAAGTGTTGCAATAGAGATTGGTTTTCTTGTTGTACTTTTTGGTTTATTGGGATATGGGGTTCATTTTGCAATAAAGGAGAAAAAACCAACCCTTCATCTTATCGCAATGTCTTCCATTTTTGCACTAATCGGATTTACAACATTTGCAATGGTTATTATCCGATCTAACCAAAACCCCCCGATGAATGAAAACGAACCCAACACATTTCCCGAATTGGTTTCGTATCTGAACAGAGAACAATATGGGGATTTTCCCACATTTAAAAGAAGATTTGCAACCGAACCACATCAGCAAATTGTATATACAGGTTACAGCAGTGATCTTGATTTCTTCTGGCGATATCAAATGAACCACATGATGACCCGCTATTGGCTGTGGAATTATGCTGGCAGAGAGGGTTGGAATCAGGATGATGGTGCAAACATTGCCCCAATTAATCAGGTTGGAAATTTATTCGGTAAAGTATTTAACATTCGCTTTGATGGAAATGCTAAAGACTCACTTTTTGCTATTCCGTTTATCCTTGGATTGCTTGGAATTTATTTCCACTTTAAAAAAGATTGGAAGATGGCATCAGTTTTTATGGTAATGTTTATCCTAATGGGCTACCTAACGGCATTCTATCAAAATCAGCAGCAGCCGCAGCCAAGGGAGAGAGATTATTTTTATGTGGGCGGTTTTTTCGTCTTTTCAATATGGATTGCAATTGCAATTAGGGCACTGGTTGACATTGCTCAGGCAAAAGTTAAGGGTGATGCTTTGAAGAAAGGTGCAATTGTTGGTGTTCTTACACTCGGGACAATATTCGTTCCTGTTAAAATGTTTGCAGCAAATTATTATACACACGATAGATCAAAAAATTGGATTCCCTGGGATTATTCCTACAATCTGCTTCAAAGCTGCGCGCCAAATGGAGTTCTGTTTACAAATGGTGACAACGATACTTTTCCAGTTTGGTATCTTCAGGATGTTGAAGGTGTAAGAAGAGATGTGAAGGTTGTAAACCTCAGTTTGCTTAATACACCATGGTACATTAAGCAAATGAAGGACAACGATCCTTACAATGTTGGGAAAGTGAAAATTCGGTATTCCGAAGCACAGATAAATGATATTAGACCGATAGCTTGGGAAACAAAAACCATTTCCCTTAATATTCCTCAGAACATAAGAGAGGGTCTCCCTCAGGATTTATTTAACACTTACAATGTGTCCGATTCATCGGTGTTAAAAGAAGGCAACATAACATTTCAAATGAAGCCTACTTTAGACTTCGGAAATGTAAAAGCAATCCGTGTGCAGGACATTATGGTTAAAGAAATTGTTGAATCGAATATTTGGGAAAGACCGATTTATTTTGCGGTTACGTGTTCAGAAGATAGCAAGATTGGTCTTGATGAATATCTAATGATGGAGGGAATGTCATATAGAGTTGTGCCAGAAAAAAGAAAAACTGGAATTGAGTTTATCAACGAAGATGTAATGAAGAAGCAATTATTTTCGGATGCCCCAAGCTTCAGCAAAGTTTATAAACCCGGCTTTAATTATAGGGGACTAAATGACTCAAGCATATTTTTGGATGAAAACCATAAACGAATGACGCAGAACTACCGCAATTCATTTATAAGGCTTGCATTATATTATGTTAATACTAATAACAAAAAAATGGCCGTAACAACTCTTGATATGATGGATGAAAAAATTCCCAGGAGGACTGTCGGAATGGAAATGGGATTACTTTACGAAATCGGCAATCTCTATTATAATTCGGGTGGCGAAAAGCAATTTAAGGAATATTCTGCCGAGGTTGAGAGACAGGCCTTACAAATTTTGGAAGATAATCCAACAGACGTCCAATCCTATTATAATCCGTATAGAATATTGATTGATACGTATGAAAATCAAAAAGAATATGCGAAGCTTGCAGATATCTGGCAAAGACTTCAGACAATTTATCCTAACGATCAAAGTGTTCAGA
>JBGSOQ010000054.1:0-5160 GCA_041739035.1 Ignavibacteriaceae bacterium
ATCGTGAAATTATTTTAAAAGAACCATTTTTTTAACTTTGGTGAAATTATCTGCTTGTATACTATAGAAGTAAACTCCTGACGAAAGACGGCTTGCATCAAAAGATACTTTATGCGTACCGGCAGATTGAAATTGATTTATCAGAGTTCTAAGTTCCTGTCCAAGCACATTGTAAATTTTTAAAACTACATTTCCTGAATTAGGAATTGCGTATGAAATTGTGGTAGATGGATTAAAAGGATTAGGATAATTTTGTTCTAAAGAATAATTAACAGGCACTTCATTTTGATTATCATTCACACCAACTATTGTGTATCCGACAAAATCAGAATTGTATCTTGGGACAAGTTTATAATTGCTGAATGAATAATACATTATACCGGTTAACTTATCTAAATGCCCATCCTGTTTTATCTCAATAAAATTATTGTTGCTGAATAAAGTTGAATCCCAAGCGTTATGATAAAAATGATTTCCATCCTGCAATTCTACCCGTGTGTTGCCTGAACCATCATTTATTAAAATTTCACCAAAATTGTTTGGAGGCCCATCGGCATTTGCATCAGGCACACTAACATTTTCAAAACCAACAAAAACGGATTCCCATTGTTCAGCTTCAACTGTTCCTCCAGCTTTTGTTCCTATTGTACCTGTTTGCAGTATTTGTGCTTCCGGAATTGGGTTACCAGCAGAGTTAACTGATATTGCTGTTATACTATCAATTCGAGTAACATCAAAATCTTCAGCAATTAAACCGCTAACAGAAACGTTATCCCCTAATTTCAAATTATATACATTTAAGCCTGATGTCACGTTTAACGCGTTAAGCCATATACCGCTCCATGGTCCCTCACCTTCTTGCAATATAATCCTATTTGTAGCATTACCGGCTCGGTTATATGAATTTGCAGTATCTGCAGTGACAACACCATTCAAAGTGATTCTGTAACCATTAAACGCGCTAAATCCACTTCCAAATGGTGAATACTGAACATCTTTAATCGTTATTGGTCTATTAAGAACCAAATAAAAATAATTTGAACGTGCTGTATCAGATGGGAAAACTGCAAGATTCCCTTCATTGTCAATTGAAGTAATATAAAAATCTACTAGAGATGAATCGGGACGACCAGAAATTACAGCAGTATATATTGAATCTGAGGAAGACATCGCTACCGAATCTCGTGCACCACCATTTACTCTGTAAAAAAGTTTAGCACCTGCAACAGTACCATCAATATCTTTGATTTTAGCAGAGATTGTAACATCTTGATTAAAACTTACTTCAACCGGACTTCTTCTTATAGATGAGATGATTGGCGGTGAAGTTATCGCGGGACCAACATCACCGGGATAGACAGGGACTATATAATATCCGCCGGTTCTGGTTGTAACAATTCCTCTAAGATAACTTAGATTAGCACCGTCAAGTGGCGGCTGATAACCGGGTATTTCTCCAGTAGTTCCAGTTTTAAAATATCTTGATTGATTATAAATAAAAGCGGAGTGACCTAACCCATCATTAATTTTAAAGTTACCATTTGATGCTCTATCGGAAGTGATAATATTTCTAAAGATTACATACATGCCTTCATACTTCTCGGCATCAAAATTATACGTCCCGCTGGAATCAAATAGATCTGAAAGAGAAAGCTCGATAGGAGCAGGTCTTGAAGATTGCTGACCAACAATCTGAACCGGTATTGGTTGAGGATTAAGAACTAATAAAATCTCTGTGGTTGTGTTATATTCAGTAACAACTCCTGTAAATTCCACTATTTGAGCGGTGTCGACTAAATCAAAAAATGTACCTTGATGAACAAGAAGGGTATCATCTTGGATAACGTTTAACCCACCCCATAATCCTCCATTCGGATCATGTATATAAGTAGCCCATCTTCCTCCGGCAGAAATAATAACACGTCGTGCTGTGTCTGCATCAATTACAGGTCGGGCAAGAACCAATCCCTGAACTCTAATTGTATCACCATTTAGAACTGATGGAGGATCCGTCACCCCTATTAGAGAATCAGGTGGCAATTGGATATCTTGAATAGTCACCAACGGATAATCTTGAGCTAAGCTTACGCCTGCCCAAAACAAAAGACACACAAGTAAAATTTTTGCTTTCATTTCAGCTCCTTTTATTTGATGATTAAGAATTTTCCTGTTTTAATATAGCCGGTTCTACTATTTTTTACTGTAAATAAATATAAACCGGTAGCAATGGCTTGATCATTATCGGTAATTAAATCCCATGCATGTTCGCCGCCAGCAAACTTTTGCTTTCCATCGCTTGCATATTGTTCAAACCAGCGGATATCAGAACCATTACTTTTTGAATCATGCTCCATTTTTTTTATGATATCTCCCGCTAAGGTATAGATTGTAATTTCACATTCTGTTGGCAAATTGAAGAAATATATTTTTCTCAATCTTTCTGAACTGCCGTCCCACAATGCATTTCCATAATAAGGATTTGGATAAACACCTACTTCAATAGTTTCATTGTCGTTTGGAGGAGTTCCCGGAAGTATCCTATTCAAATTCGATAATAGACTCGATTCTAAACTCTCAAGATTATTATCAGCATCGCCTTCATCAAAAGCAGTAACAGAAAATAGATATTGCCAGCCGTTTAAAAGATTATCAACTTCAAACTTATACCAATACTTTGTTGTATCGTTCGGAAACATCATGGGCTCATTTAATTTAATAAAATCAAATCCTGTGTTAAACCCAATATTATTTGTTGAACTATCAAACTCTGCAAGTAAAACCAGTGAAGCAAGAATATTTTGAGTTTTTACAGTATCAAATCCAGACTGAGTTCTATAAATTCTATATCCTTCAAAATCATTTTTACCTGAAATCGGATCAAGAGAAGATTCAGCTCGTTTATCCCAATATATAATTGCCTTGTTTGATGAAGGCACAACTTTTAGAGCTGGTATTGTTGGTGGTGATGGCAAAATATATCTCGTAATTTTTCCGTTCCCATCATTATCCTCACCAAGGTCGAGTATTCCGCTCCGATTCCTATCCTCGCCATAGTAAGCTCGTAACGCCCATTCGGCATTGCCATAAAGATTAAATTTTTGTTCTTCATTATCTAAAGCAGGATTGTCAGTACCGAATTTTTTTGCACACACAATTGCAAATACAACATTGATTGAATCACCGGGGGCAATATCTTGATATGCACCGCTTGTAATTAATATGGATCTGTTTGACGGCAACTTTAAGCTTGCCGCCGTTACTCCCTTTTCGAACCTATTAGTTCCTCCGAAAAATCCAAGCATCTTTTGATAGCGATCGAAATCATTTGTTGGGGCAAAAAAGTTAGGATCACTAGTATTATTAAATTGCCATGAGACAAAATTAACAGATGGGAAAGTATCAATATTGGAAATATAAAAATCATTAAGTGATGGAGTTGAACCTAAGAATTGGATTCCGACATAACTATCGGTAAAACCAACATCTCCAGTTGCATCAAATTCATAGGCAATTTTTAATGAATCTTTATATCCATTACCACCCTTATTGAAAAAAGCTGCGCCGCGCGGCGGAGTTATTTTGGTATTTCTAACAACTGCGTCAGTCCACAGACCAACATAGACACTGTCCAAATACCTGGTGGAAACATTCTTGATTGTGTAGTTCATTATTACAAAAAAGTCGGCAAACGGATAGTTCCATGCATAAGCTTCCTGATGAACAGCAACACCAAGGGGTATGTGGTTTTCAATTAACTCTCCATTCGAAAGTGTCAGGCTGGTATCATGAAAATTCATTAAAAAATCTTGGTGAGAAACAGCAGAAGGATCATAAAATCTTGAATTAACCAGCGTAGATCTTTCAACCGAAAAGCTTCCTGGAAGGTTAGTGTATTCAAATCCCCCGCCTCTGGCAGAAACTGAAGAAGCATCAACAGCACCTGTTGTGACAAAAGGACCACTGCCGCTGTTTGAGTTCGGATTAGTTTTCGAAAATCCGCCAATCCATAATCCACCGTCGAATAAATGTTCAATGCCACTTCCCGAAGGATATTCACAGCTTGGCTGAACAGGCCAAAGAGTAAAACCGTGGCCATAAGTTCCAAAGTTTGTAATAGTTAAACCGATGTTTCCAATGTTACTGTACTTGGAATTATCATCATTTAAAATCTTATTAAATTTATTATCATCTGTTTGAGTATAACTTACTACAAATAAAGAAATTAAATGGAATAGGATAAATGATAGGATCGCTTTTTTCATCCGAAACTTGAACAGATTACGATTTAAGGTAGTGAAAAAAAAATGAAAATTTTCATGTGAAATTATTGAATTACCCTCAACTTTACAACTATAATATTGCTCTTGCATGCTCATCAGCATGATAGGAACTGCGAACAAGTGGAGAGGATTCAACTATTTTGAATCCCATTTTCAAGCCCTCAACTTTGTAAAGATTAAACTCATCCGGTGTCACAAATCTATCAACCGGTAAATGCACTTTAGTTGGCTGGAGATATTGCCCGATAGTAAGAATATTGCAGCCCGCAGAGACTAAATCTTGCATAAGTAAAATAACTTCATCTGTAGTTTCACCGATTCCAACCATTATTCCACTTTTAGTTTTTAGACCCTTTTGCTTGAACCAATTAATTAATTCTAAACTTCTTGAGTACTTTGCCTGTGGACGAACAACTGAATACAATCGAGGTACAGTTTCAAGATTGTGATTCAAAATATCAGGAGGATTTTGCATAATAATTTTAAATGAATCTTCGTTGCCCTTGAAATCTGGAATTAAAATTTCGATTGTTGTTTCAGGCATTTGTCTTCTAATTAATCTAACAGTTTCAGCAAAAATTAAAGCACCACCATCTTCTAATTCATCACGATTAACAGATGTGATTACAACATGACGCAAATTCAATTCTTGAACAGACTCAGCAACTCGTTTTGGCTCTTCTAAATCCAGCGTGTTTGGAATTCCTAATTTAACATTACAAAATCCACAACTTCTGGTACATGTATCGCCCAAAATCATGAATGTTGCTGTTCTATGATTCCAGCACTCGGCAATATTTGGACATCTTGCTTCCTCACAAACCGTATGAAGATTTTGATTTCGCATCAAAGTCTTCACATCTGTGTAATTATCACCCGT
>JBGSOQ010000386.1:0-2117 GCA_041739035.1 Ignavibacteriaceae bacterium
TAGAGGGAAATAAACTTGATGATTTAAACTTCTTCCTCGAAAATTATATTCCCAAAGTTGTGGAAGCAGCTGAGAATGGTGACCGATATATTCTCCCCGTAAAAATGAAAATCAAATACACACTTACTATAAAACCAAACGTGATCCCAGATGGTGAAATAGTCCGATGCTGGCTTCCTTATCCGAGAGAATCAAATCCGCGGCAAACAGATATTCAATTGATAAACGTTAGTTCAAGTGAGTATGTAATTGCTGATGATAAAAATCTTCAAAGAACAATTTATCAGGAAGGAAAATCGGAAAAAGACCAGCCAACTAAGTTTGAAATTGAACTTGTTTATTTGAGTAAAGCTGGATATGTAAATCTATTCGACGGTTCAAAGAATATTTCATTTAATAAAAACGACGAAATATTTTCAGAATATACAAAGGAACAATTCCCTCATATTGTGTTTTCTGATCGGATAAAGTCTATTTCTGCTCAAATAATTGGTGATGAAACAGATCCTCTAAAAAAGCTCAAAAAAATATTTACCTGGGTTGATGAAAACACCCCATGGGCAAGCGCGAGAGAATATTCAACTATACCTAATATTACCGAGTACAGCTTAGAAAATAAACATGGCGATTGCGGAATTCAGACGCTTGTTTTCATGACACTTTGCAGATACAATGGAATTCCGGCAAAATGGCAAAGCGGCTGGATGATGCATCCGCCTGAAATTAATCTTCATGATTGGTGTGAAATTTATGTTGACCAATACGGCTGGATACCTGTTGATCAAAGTTTCGGTATCAAAAATTATTTAGACGACTCACAAAAATATTTTTACCTTGGCGGAATTGATGCATTTAGATTTATTGTGAATGATGATTATTCTAAACCGTTATTTCCGGCTAAGATATATCCGCGGAGCGAAACAGTTGATTTTCAGCGAGGTGAGGTGGAATGGAAAGGCGGCAACCTATATTATGATAAATGGAATTATAGTATGGGAGTAGAATATTTAGAATAAAACCCCTGTTAAATAACTCTTTTTTTGGCGAAAATATCTTTAGTTATAACAGGCAATTATCTTTATTTTTAACGCTTCGTTTAATAACTTTGCAAACGTTTTTTGGAGATGAATGAAAGAAAAAATATTTATAATAATCCTATTCTTTTCTTGTAGTATTTTCTCACAAGATAAAAAGTATTTTGATGCACCATTTGGCGGCGGCGGCGGTTACACACCCGGGTGGATTTTTGTTAATCTTGATGACCTTAACAAACAGCTCGTTGGTTTTGGTTCGGGACAATTAAGCAAGAGCGGCTTTTATACTTCCGGAGGAGCCGGATTCATTTATATTGGTTTTATTCCAAATTTAAGAATTGGTGGATTAGGATTTGGCGGCAGCACTTCAGCATCAGCGCTTAGCAATGGATATGAACGAGAGGTTGTGTACAACATTAGCGGCGGCGGATTAACAATTGAGTACACTCTGCCATTTGTAAAAAATATGGCCGTTTCGATTGGGAGTGTAATTGGAGGGGGAAGCATTCAAATTAACTTGTATAGAAACGCCGGAAAATTTGATTGGCAAAATTTATGGACCGAAGCATCAACTGATAACATTAGCAGAAAACTTACTAACAATTTTTTCTTATTATCACCAACGCTAAATGTAGATATTCCATTTTATAGATTCATTTCATTCAGATTGGGGGC
The DNA here is from genome assembly GCA_041739035.1 of Ignavibacteriaceae bacterium. Lineage (GTDB taxonomy): Bacteria > Bacteroidota > Ignavibacteria > Ignavibacteriales > Ignavibacteriaceae > XYD12-FULL-36-8. The sequence goes on from JBGSOQ010000386.1 coordinate 1,710, forward strand.
TGGTTATCAGCTTGCTTTTGGGAAAACTTGGAATATTGAAAATGATAAAGATTTATTGAATGTACCTTCAAAATTAAATGGGAATGGATTTTTCATTCAATCCGGAATATTCCTTGGATTTTTTTCTTACTAAATAAAAGGCAGCATGAAGAACATATTAGTCACCGGCGGTGCAGGTTTTATTGGCAGTAATTTTATCAATTATATACTTGATGAAAGAGACGACTATAATATTATTAATCTTGATAAGCTTACTTATGCGGGTAACCTAGAAAATCTAATTGTGTCCGAGAAAAAGAAAAATTATCATTTTATAAAAGGAGACATAACTAATTTTGAATTTGTTAATTACATTTTTGAGAAGTTTAAAATTAAATATGTCATTCATTTTGCAGCTGAGTCTCATGT
>JBGSOQ010000160.1:0-11860 GCA_041739035.1 Ignavibacteriaceae bacterium
AATATTCTTCAAGGTTGGGCACACCTCTCCCTTGGAAGTATTGTTGCGGGAGCTTCGTTTTTTGCTGCAGGGATTATTACAGCAAAACTTCTTTACCCTAAATTAGGAGGCGGCAATGACTCTAATTAATATCGTATTTGGATTGGCTGTCGGTTTTTTATTTGGATTCATTCTTACAAAAACCGGAATTACAAAATACCCACGAGTAATGGGAATGCTGCTTTTGAAAGATTTTAAAATCCTAAAATTTATGCTGACTGCAGCTATTTCTTCCATGATTCTATTTCATATTCTTGGAGATTTAAATCTGTTAAAAGTTGTTCCTAAAAATCTTGACTGGGGAAAACTTGTTGGCGGATTGATATTCGGAACCGGAATGGGAATTCTTGGTTACTGCCCCGGAACAATGATGGCAAGAATGGGTGAGGGTAAAAAAGAAACCGTAGTAGCTTTGTTCGGAATGGCACTGGGCATTTTTATTTATGCATTAACTATTAAGCCCGTAAAAGCTGTTTTACTTTCAAGCGAAGTAAATGGGGATATTTTCTTTCAGCTTGGTGTAAATAAATGGGTGATTATTATTCCAGCAGCTATTCTTTTCACAGTAGTGATCTATTTTGTGAACAAATATTTCAGTGATAACAAAAGAATATTTTAAAGGAAATTAATGAGCACATTAACAAAAAAGCTTTCGTTTCTTGATCGTTACTTAACCTTGTGGATTTTCCTTGCAATGTTCATTGGAGTTTTTTCGGGATATCTATTTCCTTCAGTTGTTGATTTCTGGAATACATTTCAATCTGGCACAACAAATATTCCCATTGCAATTGGATTAATCTTAATGATGTACCCGCCGCTTGCAAAAGTCAAGTACGAAGAATTATCTGACGTTTTTAGAAATGTAAAAGTATTAACTCTTTCTCTTGTGCAAAACTGGATCATCGGACCAATACTAATGTTCGTACTTGCAATAATATTTTTGCAAGACTATCCGGAGTACATGGCTGGTCTAATTATGATCGGTTTAGCCCGCTGTATTGCAATGGTTATTGTGTGGAATGAACTGGCAAAAGGTGATACTGAATATGCGGCCGGTCTAGTCGCCTTCAACTCAATTTTTCAAGTTCTTTTCTTTTCGATTTATGCTTATGTGTTTTTAACAGTACTTCCCTCGTGGCTGGGATTGCAAACATTTGCTGTAGATATTACCATCGGACAAATAGCTGAAAGTGTGTTTATTTATCTTGGTATTCCATTCATTGCTGGAATGATAACACGTTTTGTACTTTTAAAAATAAAAAGTAAAGAATGGTATGAGAGGAAATTTATTCCCAAAATCTCTCCGATAACTTTAATCGCTTTGCTCTTTACAATTGTAGTTATGTTTTCGTTAAAAGGTGAATACATAGTTCAACTTCCGCTTGATGTTGTGCGAATTGCAATTCCGCTCGTATTTTATTTTGTGATTATGTTTTTTGTATCGTTTTATATGGGGAAAAAGGTCGGAGCAGATTACTCAAAAACTGCTACGCTTTCATTTACAGCGGCAAGCAATAATTTTGAATTAGCTATTGCAGTTACAATTGCAGTATTTGGGATTAACAGCGGAGAGGCATTTGCTGCCGTTATTGGACCGTTAGTGGAAGTACCAGTGCTTATAAGTTTAGTAAATGTAGCCCTGTGGTTTCAGAAGAAATATTTTATGGAAACTGTATAAAAAAATAATTACTAATTGCCCCCAACTAGGGTATTAAGATGAAAATAAAATATTGGTTCGCTGCAGCAATTTTAATTTCTAATTGTAGAACAGGTTTTGATCAGACTTACGAAAAGCTCGAACAAAAAGCTGCTAATATACTGTTACTTTTGTCTTCAAAAGATTCCTCAACTTATACTGAAATCGAAGAGTTGAGTGATATTCTAAAAAAGAATATTTCACCAGCTTCATTAAGTAATGGCAATTCTCACCAAAACGGAAATGAATTAACACTTAAAGATTCATTTGATGAATTTTATTTTCTTCATAAGGATATTTCATTCGATTCTGCACTAGTATTATTTAATCAATGGTACTTGAAGTTAAATAATTCCTACTATGATCTTACCGTTAAAAGATTTTTTTCATCACCCAAAACTAAAATTCTTTTTTTCAGTACCTCAATGTCTTGCTATTGCACTTTGGAGATGTGTAAGGATCAGCTTGTTGACATTTTGAATTTAGTACGATCAAGTGATGGTGCTTATGATTACCTCGCAATTAATGCCTACGAAAAAGATGAACTTCCCTTGAAATATGAAACTCCTTTCTTGCCATCAGTAATTGTATTTGATAAGTCAAATACGCTTCTTCATAAAATTCAATATGATGAGAAAATGATAACTCATTTATCAAAGTACCTTAAAAATATTTCGAAGAATAAATTATAGGATTAAGAATGAATTGGTTTAATAATATGGAAAAAGCAAGAGAAGAAGCTGTTAAAAGTCATAAATTGATTCTTCTTCAGTTTGAAATGGATGGTTGCGGGGGCTGCAAGAAATTGAACGCTTCAACGCACACCGATCCACAAGTAATTAATGAGATAAATGATTGGTTTGTTTTACTTAAGCTCGATCTTATAAAGGACAGAGAAGTAAGAAAAACACTCGGTGCATATTGGACACCAGCGATTTATTTCCTCGATCAAAATGGAAATTCATATTATCACTTTAACGGTTATCTGCCGGCAGATGAATTCAGAGCAACGATGCGATTGGGAATTGCAGAAACAATTATGCCCCGCGGTAGATATGATGCAATAATAAAAATAATTGATAAAGATCTTGATCAATTAGCTGATACATCTTTTTATCCTAAACTTTTGGTTGTAAGAGAAACAGCTCAATACATTAAAATAAAGGATAATTCGCAGCTAAGAAAAACGCTAAAAGAAATCCAAAATGATTATCCCAAATCAACGGAAGCAAAAATGTACTACTGGGATGAATAAAATTTAAGAGGTAAATAAAATGAACAAAACACCAATGGAATTATTAAAGCATTTCGCACCAGAGTTTGCTCAAAATCAAATGAAAGAAAAAGCTCTCATCTTTGAGAATGAGAAGTATCAGAAAGTGCCAAATAAGTACAAGATGCTTGTTGGAATTGGAGTTGCAGCGGCTTTAGGAAGCGACACATGCACGCAGATGTGGACTAAAATGGCAAAACAGAATGGAGTTACAAACGAGGAGATTGTTGAAGCGATAAACGTTGCACGTTATATGAAGCAGGCAACGGTCAATGATACCGCAGCAAATTCATTAAAAATATTGAGAGGAGAATAAATGGTTTCAGTAAAAATACTTGGTACCGGCTGCAAGAAATGCCAAACTCTCGAGTCAAAGGTAAGGGACCTCGTAACCCAGAATGGAATTGATGCTGTTGTTGAAAAGGTAACCGATATTCAGGAAATGGTGAATTATGGAATAATGATGACTCCCGGATTAATCATAAATGACAAAGTTAAAAGCTACGGCATTATTCCAAAGGATGATCAGATAATCAGTTGGTTAAAAGAAAATTAAAACTATTAAATTGTTTAATTGCTAAATAGCTTTCATCCACCAAGTTCGAGCTAATTATCAATTTGACAATTAAGCCATTGAGGAGACAAAATGAAAAAAATAATTTTAATTCCAACGCTAGTAGTAATAATATTATATAGCATTAATGTTAGTGGCCAAGCCAAAGAGGTAAAACCAAAAGTAACATTCGTTGAACTTGGCTCAGTAAATTGTATACCTTGTAAGCAAATGCAGCCGGTAATGAAAGCGATTGAAGCAAAGTACGGTGAACAAGTTAAAGTGATTTTTTACGATGTTTGGACAAAAGAGCAAAAGCCTTATGCACAAAAATATGGCATCAAGCTAATCCCGACTCAAGTTTTTTTAGATGAGAGTGGAAAAGAGTTTCATCGACACGAAGGATTTTATCCGGAAGAAGAAATTCATAAGATTTTGAAGTCAAAAGGATTGAAAGCGAAGAAGTAAGTTAAATTACTGAACTGTCAAGCAACCATAAGAGTACACTTGACAACAATTTAACGATGTAGCAATAAGGCAATGATAGGAGTTATATGTTAGACACAATTTTCACATCATTATACGAAGCAATGAGCGGGGCAGTTTGGCTTGCTATTTTAGCTTCATTTACTTGGGGAGTTTTATCAATACTTCTCTCTCCTTGTCATTTATCCAGTATTCCGCTGGTGATTGGTTTTATCACTTCACAAGGGAAAATATCAATTTCAAGAACATTTTATATCTCACTTGTTTTTGCTGTCGGTATTTTGATTACAATTGCTGCAATTGGAATCATTACAGCATCACTTGGAAGGTTAATGGGTGATGTGGGAAGTGTTGGAAATTATCTTGTCGCGGGAATTTTCTTTTTAGTAGGACTATACTTGCTTGATATAATTAAGCTCGATTGGAATAATATCGGCTTAAAGCAAACAAAAGCAAAAGGATTGTTAGCTGCTTTAATACTTGGATTACTTTTCGGAATTGCATTGGGTCCGTGCACATTCGCTTACATGGCTCCAGTTTTAGGAGTAGTTTTTCAAACGGCTCAAACTAATTATTTCCTTGCTGTGCTCTTTCTTTTAGCATTTGGAATCGGGCATTGCTCAGTAATTGTTGGAGCGGGAACACTAACTGGGAAAGTTCAGAAGTATTTGAACTGGAGTGAAGAATCAAGAACAATTTTGTGGATTAAAAGAGTATGCGGAGTATTAGTAATTTTGGGTGGAGTATATTTAATATATACAACAATGTGAGTCTGATAATATGAATGGTGAATTAAAAAACAAAGACAACATACTCGATTCGTTAGCCGAAGCAGTTTTTACTGTTGATAAAGAATTTAAAGTTACATTCTTTAACAATGTTGCAGAAAAATTGATGGGATTGAAAAGAGAAGAAGTACTTGGTGAATTTTGTAACAAAGTCTTTCAGTCAGAACTCTGTTCAATTTCTTGTCCCATAGCAAATGTTCTACGGAGCGGTAAAAGCGTATTCGATATGGAATCAAAGATACAATGTAAGAGCGGTATAATTCCGATTAAACTGAATTCAGCAGTATTAAGAAATGATGATAATGAACCAATTGGCGGAGTTATTTCTTTCAGAGATATGACTTATAGTAACAAGATTAGACAGCAGCTTGAATCGACTTCTCAGTTTTTCGGACTGATTGGAAAAAGCAAAAAGATGAAGAATATTTTTAACCTCATCACAGAGATATCAGAATCGAATGCATCAGTATTTATTAGGGGAGAGACCGGAACTGGTAAAGAATTAATTGCGGAAGCAATTGTCAAAACTAGTCTGCGAAAGAATAAAAAGTTTGTTAAAGTTAATTGTTCTGTCCTTCCACCGACACTTCTTGCCAGTGAATTATTTGGACATACAAAGGGAGCTTTTACGGATGCAATAAAAGACAGAATTGGAAGATTTGAATACGCTGATGGAGGGACGATCTTTCTTGATGAGATTAGTGAAATATCTTATGAAATGCAGTCTCAGTTATTAAGAATTCTTCAGGAAGGAAGTTTTGAAAGGCTGGGCGAATCGTTCTCAAGAAAAGTTAACGTTCGTGTAATTGCAGCTTCAAATAAAAAAGTTGAAGAACTGATTCAACAATTTAAATTCAGAGAAGATCTTTTTTACAGATTAAATGTTGTCCCGATTGAAATTCCACCACTTTGCGAACGGAAAGAAGATATCCCTTTACTTATTAAGCACTTCATTTCTGAATTTGCAATATTGTACAATAAAGATGTAAATGATATTGATGACAATGCGTTGGACTTTTTATTGCGATGGAATTACCCGGGCAATATTCGTGAACTTAGGAATATTATTGAATTCTCTATAGTTCGTATAAAAGAACGAAAAAGTATTTGTGCATGCAACTTACCACAATATCTGAGAGATCAGGTAGATTGTGATGATAATCGTGATGATGCAATAAACAATTTAAATACATCACAACTTATTTTCTTACTTGAAAAACATCATTGGAACAAGACAAAAGTAGCTGAAGAACTCAATGTGAACCGATCCACTATTTGGCGAAGAATGAAAGCAACTGGATTAGCATAATAAAATTTTGTTGCACTACCGCACCATACTGTTGCATCTGTAAGACATTTATTCCCAAAGGCTTAGTTGATCAAGTGCAAAATCGCTGCAACAGTTACTATAAAAACCCTTCTAATTAAACTAAATCGAACCTTTCGCTGGTCTGATAATTGCTTTAGTCAATTATTATGAGTGAAATGCTTGGCAATCATTACTTCCTCGTTAGAAATTTCATTTCGGCAAAATCCACTTACGAAAGAATCCTCGAAAAAGATCCTGCTAATAAATCTATTAAGAAAAAGCTAACGGTTTGTTACTTAACAACCGGAGAAGTTGATAATGCACTGAATCTTTTTTTATCTCAAATAAAAGATGATATAGACTTTGTGATTAATACAGACATTCACTCAGAAAATTGCCCATGCCCTGAACTAATCTCACAAATTGAAAATGAAGAGAAACTATTTAAGAATGAAAATGAAAAAACCACTGCATTGGGAATGCTTTGGCTTTATTGCAGTTTAGAAAAATCGATAGAATTTTTTAAGAAAGCAGAAGTGAAAGATCCTAATGATAATAGAATTAAAGAAATAAACTCAGTGCTAATTAACAAGCTGATTTCAAATAAACAAAACTCAATTAACTAAATCATTTAAAACAAAAGGAGATCTATATGCGAAAACTTACTCTACTTCTCACTACAATATTTGTAATGGGATATATCATTCCGACTCTTTCGCAGGCAAACTTCAGTACAAGCTTGCACAAAACCAGAGAGGGCAAAAACGACGCTTATAAAATTGCAAATGGTGGTATGGAATCAATCACCAATATTCCAATGGATAGCCTTGCTTGCAAGAAATGTCATTCAACAACTGAGAAATATCCAAATGGTGATCCAATCAATTCAGCTACATATGTTCCAGACTGTAATGATTGTCACAATTTTGCTGCTGGAACCACTGTTGCAGAACAGACATGCAAGAACTGCCATAATAGGCAGGTCTATGAAATTGCAGCTTATCCTGATTCAGCGGCAAATGGTGATGTTCATAGAAAAGCTGGAATGACTTGTATGTCATGTCATAAAAAGGCTGAATTACACGGTGACAGCGGGATCGTATACGCTTCACTAAAACAAGAAGGTGCAATTGAGACTCTCTGTATGGATTGCCACAGTCCTCTTCCCACAAATGCTGCACACACTACACATGGTGCAACAGTTGATTGTGCTGCATGCCATGCCGTATCTGTCTTAACATGTGCTGGATGCCACTTTGAAACTGTTGTCGCAATAGGAAAAAACCGGGCAATCAACCAAATTAGAAATTACAGACTTCTGGTTAAGGAGAATAATAAAGTTAAACTTGGTGGTTTTATGACTCATAGCTTCCAGGGAAAAACTAACGTAATTGTTTCTTCCTATCACTCCCATACGATTACTAAAAATGCAACAACTTGTGCTAGTTGTCATCAAAATATGGGCGGAACTAATGCTGCAATAACTGAATATAACAGTACCGGCAGAATGACAATGACGACTTGGAATCCAACAACTAAAAAGATTGTAGGTCCATCTGGTGTTGTGCCTCTTACTTCTGACTGGAAAACAGCTTTTAAGTTAGACTATGTAACCTACACGGGCGATTCCACAATTCTGCCTGGTGATCCAAATCTTTGGGTTTATCTAAAATCCGAAACAGATAATGCTCATTTATTTTACTGTGAACCTTTAGATGATGCTACGTTGACCAAACTTGGTTTTACGCGCTTACCTGTTCCAGTAGAATTAACAGCTTTTACTGGATCTGTGAATGGTTCAAATGTTAATTTAGAATGGAGTACGGCAACGGAACTCAACAATAATGGATTTGAAATTCAGAGAAAAACAAGTAAAGACTTTGTGACTGTTGGATTTGTTAAAGGTAATGGAACATCTACAAATTCGCACGATTATTCATTTGTCGACAAGCAACTGCAGCCAGGTTTCTATTCATACAGATTAAAACAAATTGACTTTAATGGTAAGTATGAATTCTCTAAGATAATTGAAATTGAAGTCGTTAACGGTTTAAATTATACTCTGGAACAGAATTATCCAAATCCATTTAATCCTGAGACCGCAATAAAGTATTCAATTCCACAGTCAGGTAAAGTATCAATAAAAGTATTTGATATTACGGGTAATGAGGTTGCTACTCTGATTGATAACGAGATGCAAGCCGGATCATATGAAACGAACTGGTTTGGCAAAGATAATCGTGGTTTTAGCGTATCTACTGGTGTTTATATCCTTAAAATGACATCTGGTAGTTTTGCTGCTGCCAAAAAAATAATGTACTTAAAGTAATCGGAAGGTAATAATAGAACGTCCTTTAGACTTTCCAAAGATTACGGAGCTGCTGCAATTAATCGTGCAGCAGCTTTATTTATGTTAGCTATTATTTACTATTTTAAAGTTGATGAGGCAGTTATCGTTTTTTTTTACTGCCAAACTTCAAATTGAAAATCGTAGTAAAGTTATCGAATGAATCTCGCTCAAAAACTAAATTACCATTACAACTCTTTCGATAAATCTCAAATCTCGCCTGATCCGCTTCAATTTCTTCATTATTATAATAATGACCTAGATATCGAAGCAATGGGTTTTTTAGCTTCTGTTTTTGCTTACGGAAATGTAAAACAAATAATAAATACCCTTGAAAAAATCACAGCCATTTTTAAGGGTAAACCATTTCAATACTTAACTAACTTTTCTATAAAGGACTGTAAGGACTTTAAAGGACTAAGACACAGGTTTTATTGTGAAAAGGATATCATCGATTTATTTTTAGCATTAAATTATACTTATAAAAATTACGGTTCACTGAAAAATCTTTTTCTTGGCTTTTATAATCCATCAGAATCAAATCTCAAAAATTCAATTTCTAAATTTTCTAATTATTTCTTAACTACAATTCAAAATCAAACACGGGAAAAAGACATTAACCGCGGCGTAAAATTCATGTTTCCATTACCAGAAAAGGGAAGCGCATGTAAACGAATGAATTTATTCCTTCGCTGGATGATCAGAAATGACGAGCTTGATTTTGGCTTGTGGAAGGAAATTCCAACTAATAAGCTACTTGTACCGGTTGATACACACATTGCTAAAATTTGCAAATCATTAAAACTCACAAAACGGAAAAATGTAAGCTGGAAAATGGCTGAAGAGATAACAGAAAATCTGAAAAGATTTGACCCGATTGATCCCGTTAAATATGACTTTGCTTTATGTCATATCGGAATGAGAAAGCTAAAGTTCTAACGAATAACGTTAGATAAACCCAGTTTCTTGAGACTATGATTGAAAACGTAAAAAACTGGGTTTATTATGCCCCCAAAATAACAATTGAACTAAAATAAACATTGTAGAGGTTAAAAAACCTCTTTATATTTGTTTCATTATTTCTCAACCGAGATAAAAACTAATTAGTAACAACTTATCTTTTTCACCCGTTTAAGGAGAAAAGTATGTCAGAACGCAAACCATTTGTTCCCTTTGTATCACCAGAAACAAATATGGCGGAGTTTACAGTACGTGCACTATTAATCGGATTAGTGCTTGCTGTTGTACTCGGAGCTGCAAATGCTTACTTAGGATTAAAAGCCGGAATGACGATCGCTGCAACATATCCTGCTGCTGTTATTGGTATGGCTCTAATCAAAATAATGAAAGGTTCAATATTAGAAGAAAACTTTACCAGAACAGTTGGTTCGATTGGTGAATCAATTGCTGCGGGAGCTATCTTCACATTACCTGCATTTTTTATTGCTGGAATTTGGAATCCGTTTTTTACACCTGGTAATTATATGATTTCGGCCGCAATTATGGTTGCTGGCGGTATTCTAGGAATTATGTTTGTCGCTTTGCTCAGAAGAGTAATGGTAGAGGATGTTGAATTACCTTTTCCTGAATCTGTTGCTGCGGCAGAAATTCATAAAGCGGGCAGACATGGAGCCGGTGGTTCAAAGTTTCTATTCAGTGCAATGGGAATTGGTGCAGTAATTCAAACACTGGGCGTGTTCAAATTGTTTGCAACTTCCTGGGACAAGTTATTTTCACTTGGAAAGGGCAGCATACTTTTTAAATCTCCGGATGTAAGCCCCGCTTATATGGGAGTTGGATACATTATCGGTCCGCGATTGGCAGCACTTAACTTTAGCGGAGGTCTGCTTGCTTGGGGATTATTAACACCTATGATCGCATATTTTAAATATTATAATCAGGAATTACCGGCAGATTTTGATTGGGCAGCAACGATGGTTACAGTTTGGAAAAGTTATGTGCGGCCAATTGCAATTGGCGGAATGTTGGTTGGCGCAGGATTTACCTTGTGGAAAATGAGGAAAAGCCTTATCGCCGGTATTGCACGCTCCGTTGGTGATGTCAAAAAAGCTGCAAGCGGTGAGCATGTTGAAATCAGAACTGAAAAAGATATTAATTTTAAATGGATCATGATTGGGATATTTGGAACAGCTATTGCAACATTTTTTATTTACAATTATTTCGCCGAAAATATTCTTGCTGCACTTGTCGCAACTGTAGTAATGATTATTGCCGGATTTTTCTTTGCAGCAGTTTCCGGTTACTTGGTTGGTATTATAGGATCAAGCAATAATCCTATAAGCGGTTTAACATTATCTACACTAGTTGTTGCAGCCATCCTAATGGTTGCTCTGGGAATGAAAGGGATGCAAGGCGTAGCGGCTGTCCTTGGTGTTGCCGCAGTTGTTTGTGTTGCTGCCGCTGTAGCAGGAGAAATGCTGCAAGATCTGAAAGCCGGGCATATACTTGGTGGTACTCCTTGGAAAATGCAGGTTGGAGATATTATCGGAGTTGTCATTTCTGCATCGATTATGTTTATTCCACTCTTAATATTGCATGAAGGCGATATTAAAATGGGAGGAACAGGATTCGGAGGTAATGCTTTACCGGCTCCTCAAGCAAGTTTAATGGCAATTCTTTCTAAAGGAATTGTTGCCGGAGATATGGAATGGATTTTAATTTTTGTTGGAATGTTAATGGGCGTTGGATTTATTTTAATGAACGTTAAAAGCCCGATGCTCGTTAGTGTCGGAATGTATCTCCCATTAGGAACTACATTTGCAATTTTTGTCGGCGGTTTGATAAAAGGGATTGTTGAACGAGTGAATGCAAAGAAAAATTTTAATGAAGCACAAAAATCCAGAGTTGAAAATAATGGAATTTTAATCGCTGCCGGATTGATTGCAGGTGAAGCGCTCATTGGACTTCTGTTTGCGGGATTCGCATTCTTCGAAATTCCGCTGTTTAGCATTTTCGCTGAACCGTCTTTCATAGTAAGTTTGTTTGTTTTTGCATTCATTGCTTGGCTGCTTGTTCAAATTCCGGTTAAGAACGCCGGAAAACCTGATGATCCTGCACCACCACAAGTATCAATGTAGTTACTCTTGTGTGAGGAGGTTATAAAAATTATAAATGTCATGCTGAATATTATGACATAGTCAAGCTATTTTTAATAGAGATGGGTTTACAGATTTATAATTTTCTGTATAAGCAACGCCAGAATTAACAACAGCAAAAATTATTTTAAGTAATTTGTTTTCTATGTTATTCAGTACTAGTCGTTTGTTTTTTCCTTCAGCTACTTTGCGAAGGAAGTATTTCTTAAAATTCAGATTGTGTGTTCTTACAGATAATGCAGCAAGAAAAAGA
>JBGSOQ010000411.1:0-12295 GCA_041739035.1 Ignavibacteriaceae bacterium
TGAGCTTCAAAAGACTCAGCATTTCACAAAACCACCTGCTAGATACACTGAAAGTTCCTTAATTAAAGCACTAGAAACCAGAGGAATTGGTCGTCCCAGTACTTATTCACTAATTGTCAGTACAATTCAAGACAGGAAATATGTTCAACTTGTTGAACGGAAATTATCTCCAACAAAGCTTGGGCAAAAAGTGAACGAAGTTTTGGTGAAGAATTTTCCCGATATTATTAATGAAGACTTTACTGCCGCAATGGAAAATGAGCTGGATCAAATTGCTCAGGGTGAAAATGAATATTCTGTAGTGCTTGGAGATTTTTATAATCCGTTTGCAAAAGCACTTAGTCTAGTTGAAAACAATATCGAAAAAATTATTTGTGAAAAATGCGGCGGCGAACTAGTAATCAAAATTGGGCGATTTGGTAAATATTTGGCATGCAATAATTATCCGAAATGTGAGAATATAAAATCCTTCCGCGAAGTGTACGCACAACAGAAAGAGATAGAATACACTGGTGAGGAGTGTGAGAAATGCGGAAGTAAAGCTGTTTTCCGTGAAGGTAAATTTGGCAGATTTATTGGCTGTGAGCGATATCCCGAATGTGACTTTATAAAAAATATTACGCTCGGCATTGCTTGTCCTAAATGTAAGGAAGGCGAAATATTAGAAAGAAAATCTAAGAAGAATAGAATATTTTATGGCTGCTCACGTTACCCTGAGTGCGATTTTGTTAGCTGGCATAAACCAGTTCTGCAAACTTGTCCTAATGAGGATTCCGAAATAATGGAAGAAAGATATTCTAAGAAGAAAGGTAACTACTTAAAATGCCCGGTTTGCAGCGAGGAATTGATAGCTGAAGAAGTGAAAGAAGAAGATGAAAATTGAGTCTGTTATAGAACTCTATTTAAGTGAACTTAAAAGTGTTAAAAGATATTCGCCAAATACTGTTAAATCCTATAAAGAAGATATGTTTGGCTTCTTAAAATTCTGCAAAGTAAATGATAAGCATGATATTAAGAATATCACTAACAAATTCATAAAACATTATTTAATGCATTTAAATGAATTGGGTTTAGATAAAAGATCAATATCAAGAAAGCTTGCATCCGCCAGAGGATTATTTAAATATGCCTTTCAAAGGGAAATATTGGAATCAAATCCAGCACTTCAAATTTCAAATCCTAAACTTGATAGAAAGTTGCCTGAAGTTATACCTCTGGAATCGTTGTTAAAAATTTATGATCTCGCTGATGAGATTGAAGAACATCCAATTCTTATTAAAACCATTTTTGAAATGCTCTATGGGTGTGCTTTGAGAGTATCAGAGCTTTGCGGGATTAATTTAGTGGATTTGGAATTGAGGAATAAAGTGATTAAGATACGAGGGAAAGGCAATAAGGAAAGAATCGTTCCATTTGGCGATAAATCATTAGAAATAATTCAAAATTACTTATTTTGGAGAAAGAAAATTACCAACTCAAATGCGCTTCTTGTAAATCATAAAGGAGATAGAATCTATCCGAGATATGTTCATCGGGTTGTGCACAATTATTTAGGAAAAGTAACGGATGTTAAAAAGAAAAGTCCGCATGTACTCCGACATACTGCTGCTACACATATGCTTGACAGAGGTGCAGATATAAGAGCCGTCAAAGAAATTTTAGGACATGAAAACTTATCTACTACGCAAATTTATACTCATGTGAGTATTGAAAGGCTAAAATCAGCATATAAAAAAGCTCACCCTAAATCATAAATATAATTGGAGGATAAAATGAACATTTCAATAACTTCAAGAAAATTTAAAGCTCGTGACATTCTAAAGGAATTTGTTTCCTCGGAAGTGAAATCTTTGGGAAAATATAATGACAGAATATTAAGTGCCGATGTTATTTTAAGTTATCAGAATTCCCGCGACAGTATTAAAATTGCCGAAATAATTGTCCAAGTTCCCGGACAGACGTTGACAGCTACAGAACAGGCAGATGAATATAAAAAAGCTGTAAGTGCCGCTGTTGTTAAGCTTTCAAGGCAATTAACTAAATTAAAATCTAAAAAAACTTCAAGAATAAGGGCATGAAAATCAATCAAAAGTCCATCTCAAGGAAGGATTCAATAACTGTTGATTTTTTAGTTAAGAACTCTAAGGATCTATTTAAACTAACATTGTTTTCGGATAACTCAGGATACGACAGAAAAATAACCGACCAAAATCTCCATCGCCCTGGTTTAGCTTTGGCGGGATTCGTAGATCTATTTTCATACACTAGAGTACAAATTTTTGGCAACACGGAAATTCGTTATTTGAATCAACTTAGTGATGAAAAAAAGAATGAAGCATTTGAAAGAATTTTTAGATTCAATATACCCTGTATTATCTTAACTGATGGGAATAAGCCATTCCCTAAACTTATTGAACTGGCCAATAGGAATCATGTTCCTGTTTTTGGAACCCCATTCTCAACAACAAAACTTGTGTATCTTGTTGGAGATTTTCTTGATGATCAGTTTGCAGAACGGATTTCGCTTCATGGGTCATTTGTTGATGTTTATGGAATTGGAATATTGTTCATAGGTAAATCGGGAATAGGGAAGAGTGAGGTTGCTTTAGATTTGATAGAAAGGGGACATAGACTTGTAGCTGATGACCATATAATCCTCACAAAGAAAGGTGAGGGCATATTGATAGGAACGGGAACAAATCTTGCGAAGCATTATATGGAAATTAGAGGTTTGGGCATAATTGATGTCGAACGGATGTTCGGAATTCGGGCTATTCGATATCAGAAAAGACTTGAAATTGTGGTAGAACTTGAGTTGTGGAATGAGAAAAATGAATACACTCGAACCGGTCTTGATGAAGACACTATTAGTATTGCCGATATTGATATACTTCATGTTAAACTGCCAATACTTCCGGGAAAAAATATTACTGTGATTTCTGAAGTTATAGCTCTTAACTATTTATTAAAGCATTACGGCTATGATGCCCCGAAACTTTTCCAAGATAGGCTTAAAAATGAATTAAATAGGAAGGAAAAAGAGCATGATTTGAGGGGTATTAAGTATTTTGAGCACGATTTTGAATAAAATATTCAAATTCTAACTTGACAAAATAAGGGTATTTCCTTACATTCACGCACCAAATATGCGAAAATTATACTACATTTCGAAAACGAACCAAAAACTCAAACAATTTGAGTATCTGAATCCAAAATCAATACTTATATATGTTATTATTGTGCTTTTTCTAATAGGAATGTCATGGGGAACGATGAGCATTATTGAGCATTTCACTTCATCATCAAAAAGTATTTCAACCATGGAAAGTGAAAATGAAATTCTTCGTACAAAACTCAAAAGTTTAACTGCTCAGTTCAAAGATGTTGGTAAGGATTTAGCTGAACTTCGAAATGAAAATAATTATCTTCGTTTGGCAGCAGATTTACCGCCTCTCTCAAATGATGAATCTGCTCTCGGAATTGGCGGTAGCGAGTTTAAAAATTCCTTTAAATCAGATATTAGTTCCTTAGATAATCTGGGTGAATTATCTAATTATGTAGATAAACTAACTCTAACTCTTAAGTTCGAGAAAGCTGAACATAAGACAATTTCTAATAAACTTAAGGATAATAAGGACTTATTTGCTTCTATTCCCGCCATTAAACCATGTGAGGGGACAATTGGAATAAATGGATTTGGAATGCGAGAACATCCAATTCTCGGAATAAATAGAATGCACGAAGGAATTGATATAATTACGGATGTTGGAACAAACGTTCGTGCTTCGGGAAATGGTGTGGTCAGTTTCATCGGATACAGAGGTGGTTACGGTTTAACTGTTGAAGTTGAGCACAATTCAGGCTATAAAACAATTTATGCTCATTTATCCCGTTCCTTGGTTACTGAAGGTCAAAAAGTATCGAGAGGAAAAATAATTGCGCTTACCGGCAATTCAGGCTTATCGACCGGTCCGCACTTACATTACGAAGTACATCATGATGGAATTAAATTAGATCCATTCCAATTTTTTTTCGATGATCTAGCCTTATTTGATCAAAAAATCAAGAAATAAATCTAACGGAGTTTTAATACATGATCTGGACAGTAGAACTAGCCTCATACCTGGATGATGCACCGTGGCCAGCTACTAAAGAGGAACTAATTGATTATGCAGATAGAATTGGTGCTCCATTAGAAGTAATCGAAAATCTTAAAGAACTTGAGGATTCTGACGAACCCTATGAAACTATAGAAGATATTTGGCCAGACTATCCTACAGAAGAAGACTTCTTCTATAATGAAGATGATTTTTAAATAATATTTTCGAAATATCTTTCATGTCTATGAATGAAAAATGGGGTGATATTTATGGACATAGTAACAATAGGGAAGTACTAGAGCGAATAATTGCCTCTTCTAAAATTCCACATGCATTTCTTTTTATCGGCAAGCAAGGTATTGGCAAAGACTACTTTGCACTAAAATTAGCTCACTTATTAAATCAAAAATTAGCTTCTAGCGAGGATCAGTCACGTGTTCTGCATGGGTTGGCTAACTTAAGTGAACCCTGCATTAAGTATATCTTTGCATTACCCCGCGGGAAAAATGAAACCGATGAATCAAATCCCTTCGAAAAGCTGAACCCGGATGATCTTGAAGAAATCAAAGAGGAAATCCAAAAGAAAATATCAAATCCTTATCATAAAATACAGCTGACTAAAGCTAATATAATTAAGGTAAGCAGCATTAGGGATATAAATAAGTTCTTGTCGCTTCAGTTTGAAAAATCCTTCTATCGCTTTGTATTAATTTCGGATGCTCATTTGATGAATGAAACTTCACAAAATGCATTGCTAAAAAATCTAGAGGAACCTCCCGAAAATGTAATTTTTGTACTTACTACTCCGTATCCGGATATGCTTCGAGAAACAATCAGATCGAGATGCTGGTCGATGTACTTTAGTCCACTCAATTCAACTGATATTAGCAAGATTCTAGTAAAATATTTTGATATTGATAAAGCTCTGGCAGCTGAGGTTTCTATCTTTTCCGATGGTTCAGTAACAACTGCAAATCAACTAATCGAGCATGATTTTAGGAAACTGAAAAGTAAAACAATAAACTTTTTACGTTATTCCCTTGGTAAAAAGTTTCATTCTGCATATCGGGAAATCTCAGAAGTTCTTAGTGATGGAGATAATTCTACACTAAGACTCTTCATTCAAATGATAATTACATGGTTAAATGATCTGCAAAGATATAGAACAGAAAACGACGAGTTTTTTTATTCTGACTACAAGGAAACGCTTGAAAAATTCCATAAAAAATTTCCCAATACCAATATTCATGAAGTTGTTTTCAAGTTAGATCATTTAAGTTCGCTAGTATATAATAACATAAATCCTAATTTGTTAGTTACAAATATGATATATAATATCTCATCTTTAACAAAATAATTTTATTTAGGGGTATTGCATCTCAAACAAAAAATTTTAATTTAACTCCTAAATCATCTTGGAGGTTTCAATGAACAAAGCAGTAATTGTAAGCGCCAAACGAACTCCAATTGGTTCCTTTGGCGGTATTTTAGCCACTCTCAGCGCATCTCAACTCGGCAGCTTAGCAATAAAGGCCATAATAGAGGAATGTAAGTTGCCACCAGATTCAGTTGATGAAGTTATAATGGGCAATGTTTTAACCGCAGGATTAGGACAAGCTCCTGCAAGACAGGCTGCATTATTTTCTGGCTTATCAGAAAAAACGGAGTGCATGACCATCAATAAAATGTGCGGCAGCGGGTTAAAATCTGTTATGCTTGCTCATCAGGCAATTCTTTTGGGTGATGCTGAAATTGTCATTGCCGGCGGTCAAGAAAGCATGAGTAATGCTCCATATCTTCTGCCTAATGCTCGATCGGGTTACCGATTAGGTGATGCTCAAGTGGTTGATTCAATGATTAAGGATGGCCTATGGGACGTATACAACAATATTCACATGGGAAAGTGTGCCGAAAAATGTGCAACTGATTTTAGTTTCAAGCGGGAAGAACTAGATGAATTTGCAATTAACTCGTACCGTAAGACTCTAGATGCTCAAAAAGCAGGTAGATTTAAAGATGAAATAATTAAGATTACTCTCAAATCTAAGTCCGGAGAAACTGTTTTAGATAAAGATGAGGAACCGGAAAAAGTTAAGTTTGACAAAATCTCTACGCTTAAACCCGTTTTTGATAAAGAAGGAGTTGTAACGGCAGCAAATGCTTCAAGCATTAATGATGGTGCAGCTGCACTTCTAGTTATGTCAGAAAAGAAAGCCCAGCAGATGGGTTTCGAACCGCTTGCAGAAATCATTGCCCAGAGTTCGTCAGCTAAAGCCCCAATTGAGTTTACTACAGCGCCGGCAGATGCGATAAATAAAGTTTTGAAGAAGGCTAACTTGAAGAAAGAAGATATTGATCTTTTTGAAATTAATGAAGCGTTTGCAGTTGTATCTTTGGCTGTAAATAAAATTTTAGGCTTGGACGGATCAAATGTAAATGTTAACGGAGGTGCAGTTGCACTGGGACATCCAATCGGAGCAAGTGGAGCAAGAATACTCGTAACATTAATTCACGAAATGCAAAAAAGGAAATCGAATTATGGATTAGCTTCTCTTTGTATTGGTGGTGGAGAGGCCTCTGCATTGATTATCAAAAAATATGAAAGGTAATTATCAATGGAATTTAAAAAAATAGCTGTTATTGGCGGAGGTACGATGGGCAATGGTATTGCTCACGTTTTTGCACAAAAAGGCTTTCAAGTTATTCTCGTTGAAATGTCTGAAGAACTAGCTGGTAAAGCTCTAAAAAATATTACTGCAAATCTTGATAGACAGTTGAAAAAACAACTAATTGATGAGAAAATGAAAAGTGAAACACTTTCCAGAATATCGACAATTATTGGTTTAGATAATACACCATCAGAGAGTGATTTAGTTATTGAGGCAATTTATGAGAATAAAGAAGCTAAATTATTATTATTTAATAAATTACATAAAATAGTTAAACAAGAATCGATATTTGCAAGTAATACTTCTTCAATATCTATAACTGAATTAGCGGCTGCATCGCGAGCTGATAAATTTATTGGGATGCACTTTATGAATCCTGTACCAGTTATGAAATTGGTTGAAATAATCCGCGGATATTCAACCAGCGATGATACTTTTAATCAAATAGAGGAATTATCTCTAAAAATAGATAAAACGCCAGTAGAAGTTCATGATTATCCGGGATTTATTTCTAACAGAATACTGATGCCTATGATAAACGAAGCAATATACACTTTAATGGAAGGTGTGGCATCAGCTGAGGATATTGACACCGTCATGAAACTGGGGATGAATCACCCAATGGGACCTTTAACACTCGCTGATTTTATAGGATTAGATGTGTGTCTGGCAATAATGGAAGTACTGTATAATGGATTTAATGATTCAAAGTATCGTCCTTGTCCATTACTAAAGAAAATGGTGGCAGCAGAAAAACTCGGAAGAAAATCGGGAGAGGGATTCTTCAAATACAGTTAAGGAGACCCATTAGCAAAAAATGACAATAATGTAGAATTTGCAGTTATTAGCAGAATGCGATATCTGTCCGATAATATATATTATGTAAACTTATAAATCTCCTAATTTTATACTGATCCAATTAGTTTCAAATATACGTAAATAACCATTAAAACTAATACTATCCAAAGTAAAGGACTTCTCTTTCTTTGAATTAATTTTCGCTGGGATGAAAAGCCAAGTTTTCTTTTTTTTCTTTCTTGTTCATCTAATTCTGGTTTGTAAAATCGAGGCGTATAATCAAACACTTTATGCTTTGGTTTCTTCATGAACATATTGATATCCTAACCATTATCAACTAGGGCCGAAATAAATTCTTGAGCATTGAAAGGTTTTAGATCTTCAATCGCTTCGCCAATACCAATGTATTTCACGGGTATTTTATTCTTTGCACAAATTTGGAAAACAATTCCACCTTTGGCTGTCCCATCGAGCTTTGTCACAACTAATCCGGTTAATAATGCCGTTTTAGAGAATTCATCTGCTTGTAATATGGCATTTTGCCCGGAGTTCCCGTCAAGAACTAGCAAAGTTTCATCGGGAGCACGATTAAGCTTTTTTGTAATAATTCTATTGAGCTTATTCAATTCATCCATCAAATATGCTTTATTGTGAAGCCTTCCAGCAGTATCAATCAGCAAAACGTCATAATTATCCTTAATTGATTTTTCAATTGCTTCATAAGCCACAGCTGAGGGGTCAATCGATTTGTCATTTATCACGATATCTGCTTTAGCCCGTTCAGACCAAATTTCAAGTTGATCGCTTGCCGCAGCCCTGAATGTATCAGAGGCAGCTATAAGAACATTTTTACCCTCTTGTTTATAATTGTAAGCCAATTTTCCAATTGTAGTAGTCTTCCCTACTCCATTTACACCAATAACAAGTACAACGTAGGGCTTAATTGAATTATTTGATTGGTCTTGTTTTTTGAACAGATCATTATCAAAGATTTTTATTAATTCAGTTTTAACAACATCAAAAATTATATTTTCACTAGTTCTGTCCTTGACATTCAGCATTTCAATTCGAACTTTCTCAATTATTCGATTTGACAAGTCAAATCCTACATCAGACGAGATTAAGATTTCTTCCAACTTTTCGAGTATATCTGAATCAATATTTGCCCTACCGGAAACCGTCTCTTTGATACGATTAACAAGATTATTTCGAGTTTTCGATAATTGAGTTCGAAGATTACTGAGCAGTTTCATTATTTTTATTTTTTTTTAAAAATTCCAGTGCCCGAATTACGTACCCTAAAAGTGAGCCATAAACAAGAAATATGCTCGTAAAATATACTAGTACGAATAGGATGCTTTGTTTGTTCAAGCCTGCAATAACCATCAGAAAAACAAATCCAATTACAGTAACAGTGATCTTCCCAAGTAAATTTGATGGAAGCACTTTTTTCAATTTAAGTGATATTAAGATTCCGCCAATAAATATGATGACATCACGCAGCAAAATGATCAGAAGAAAATAAGCACTTAACTCGCCAATTAGAAATAGTTTAATTGTTAGAACCGCCACCAAAATTTTATCTGCAAGAGGATCAATTATCTTTCCTATTTCCGTAATTTCATTTCTTTTTCTAGCTATATACCCATCAAGGTAATCAGTAATTGCCGCTACTATGCATAAGACAAACGTTATTATTCTGAAAGACTCTTCATGAAAATTATTCAGAGAGTACCAGATGGGAAAAACAAGAAGTAGTCTAAGGAAACTTAACGCATTCGATATTGTTAATATTTTTTTCTTTTCAATTATCATTGAATTGCAACAAACTTCCCTATTATTTCTTCAACTTCATTACCCGAGTCATCTAATCTTACAATTCTGTAAATATAGATTCCAGTATTCAATGCATCACCATTTTGATCTTTAAGTGAAAACTCCACTCCCCCATCGCCATTGTTCTCTTCAATGGAGGCCATCTTTTTACCTTCCAGATTCATAATTAATATTTTGGCTCGGTTTGGAAGATTTGCAAAAGTAATTTTGCCTAAACCACTTTCTATTTTTACAGGCTGCGGATATATGTATACATCTGATAAATTTTTTGCAAAGCTTGTCAGAACAAGATAACTTCCGGCGCCTGATGCAATTTGCAGAGAGCCGGTTTGAGCGGATGATCTAAGGTTGACAATTCTCAACACATATTCTTTACCAACTGAGCCAACAGGCTTTTGTTTTTCCCAACTTAAATAAATGACTCTCTTGTCTGTTTGATCAATATTTACGGAAGCTACAGAAATAGGTGGCTCAAAAATATAATTAAGAGGATTTACAGCAATATTTTCATCGACTTCGATGTTGAAATTTATTTTTATCCTATAAGGGTTAATTAATTCGTGAGATGAAATAAAAAATTGTTCCGATTGGACTATTGTCGTATCAACACTAAATATTAATGTATCGGTCTTAATAGGTGACCCATAAAAATCATGTAAATCTTTTATGAGTATTGAATTTTTACCTGCCGGAAGATTTTTACTAAAGGTTAAAAGCAAAGCTTTTTGATTTTGAGGAGAAATAGAGTTGGGAATTTCAAAATTGTTTAGTACAAACGAACTAAGGTTATCAATTGTGTTACTTACACGTTCAGTAAAGTTAATGGTTATACTAGTAATTGAAGTTGAAGTAATCGATTCGATCTCAGCTGGAACATGTGAATAGACATTTGCGATCTTGCTGAGATCAGAAATCGGATCGGGTTTTGAGAAATCATTAGACTTAATTGCATAGAAATAATTTCTATTCTTAGACACTGTGAGGTCATTATATTGATTATTAAGAACTGAATCTATCAGTAATAAATTCTGTTCAGTCTCTCCTCGATAAATATAAAATTTATTTCCAATACCATTCCATCTCAAGAAAATATGTGATGAATCAACACTATACCCTATCAAATCATAAGGTGTAGCAGCTTTATTAGAGAAAGCAAACTCGTAAAACTTAATACCTTCGTTGGTTGGGAATGCAACTTCTTTCACCCCATTTCTATTTAGATCTCCTATAAATATTGAATTTGAGTTTACGTTTTCCTTACAGGATACAATCAAATTCTGAGATGAAAATGATTTGAAAATATAAGAATATGGAAAAATGAAAACGATAAGTTCTTGTTTTCCATCTAAATCAAGATCTGCAAATTTAATGCTGCTTTCTGCGGATCTGAATGAAGCATTAAACTCTACCGAAGCATCTATAAATGCCTGATCATAAAGCGTTTTTCTGTTACCATTGGCATAAGTAAAAATTATGAGTCTATAGAAAGGGGCAATATCAAGATTATCAATAGAATGAATTAGGACAGCAATATCTTGAAAACCATCACCATTGTAATCACCTGCGTCAAGTAGTTCTGAGGAACCAAGGAATTCTGTCGCAAATATTTTGTCTTGCACATAATTATTAGGACTTTCAATCTCATATGAAAAAACCTCTCCATCGCGATCAACCATCCAAATTTCATTTTTACTGTCATTATCAGTATCTGTAATAACTGCATTTGGCGCATCAATTATGTTTCCGCCAAATCCTTCGGGTGTGAAGTTTGATAATTTTTTTTGGTTAGTTAAACTTAATTCCGGAGTTACTTTCCAGATAGTTAATGAAGTATCACTGTCAACAGCTAAAACTTCGGTTGTTCCGTCAAGATCAATATCACTTGCCATTACCGGCCAAAATGCCCCGGTTGAATCCGAGAATTTTGTGGCAAAAGTAAATGTTCCCGCATTGGTCTGTTCATCAATATAACCATTCCGCTGAATTGAGCTAAGTAAATCTATTTTACCATTATTATTAAAATCACCAACATCTCTTGGCAGCTTATTTATAAGCGAATCAACTTCAACCTTTAAAAGATTATTTCCATCCAATTTATAAAGACTGTAAACTAAATCCTGAGACGGATAGAACTCACTAAATAAAACTTCATTAAAATTTTGGGATAAGAAGTTAGTCGGTTTTTTAAATATGGATCCTTTATTCAGCATGTATGGAAGTTCAAATTCTGAACTGATCAATGCACTAAATTCAGTAGTTACATTAAAAAGAGAATCATTGTTACTGATAATTGTGCTTTTTAACCCCACCAGATTTTCTAACTGAATGTAAACCTGGTACGTAACATTTTGTTCAACTAAATGTTTTGGGATAAAACCGTAATGCAGTTTTTTCGCGAATTGATTGTTGGAAGCAAAACCATCCAATGTTATAAAATTGAAGTTCTGTTCGCCCTGTTTCCTGTAAAATAAACGCGCTATTGAGGGTTCATTACTTTGCACAGCTGCAAGTATTGTAGTTCTATTTCCATAAAAAGCAGGCCCGATGGAAATTAAATCACCTACAGGAGCTGATCTATCAATATGAAAATTTACTCTTTCCTCTAAAGTTCTTCCATTATTAAGATAAACCACCAACTTCAAGTTATAAACTGTATCTGTAAATGAAGAAGTGCTTAACGTGTAAATATTTTCGTTACTAAATTGATTTAGTCCTTCATGAATTAGCACTGTCCAGGTGTTAGGGTTCAATCCAATTCCATAGTACAGATCATACTTTGTAAAATATGGTGACAATACTGTAGCATTTATTTCGAGATTATTAGTGAAGGTAGCAAAATCCTGCGTAGGATTATTGATTTTAATTTTTGATGGCGCAATAACTTTCACTGCT
>JBGSOQ010000416.1:0-5452 GCA_041739035.1 Ignavibacteriaceae bacterium
TCGAGATTAATTTCTGCGGGACCACCTTGCCCTCGAGATGCTAAATCAACCGACTCAGTAATTAGAAGCGGAAATTCACCCATCACACTAAAAAATATTTTCGATGAACGGGGGAACTGATAAATTAAACTGGTTCCAAAATCTATAAATAATAAATCATAAACTTCGTCATAGCCATATTTACCTCCGTTATCAATATCTCTATTCCAGTATTCATATTCAAAACCAAGCTCCGGCGCGATAATAAATTGATCACCAGCATAAAAATCGTACCCAAAATTTATTGCCGTTTCTAATCCTTCATATCCTGTTTTGCTTTTGTAAGGTTCGGTACCGCCGCCTTCAAGCATCAGAAAGCCGTCATAATCAACCAATCCCGCATAGTAATTAAAATCAAACCTGGTAAATAAATCTAAACTTTTGCTAAATTTTATTTTGGATGTTACTCCACCGCCATACTGTAATCCCTTTTCCTCAAGCAGCTGCTTTGAATCATCGTTATACTCACCCCATATGAAAGACTTTAAGGTAAATTGCGGAGTTATTTCGATCAGATTTTTATATGGCTGCCCCCACGCAAGATCAATACAAGCTAAAATTATAAGGATTATTAATGCTCCGGCATAAGTTAAATGCTTCATAATACTCACCTCATATTTTATTTGTAATTGTTGATTTGAATGATTTAGTGATTACTATAATTAAGGAATTGCGGTGTCTCTGTGAAGTGAAAAGCCTGATGAGAGAGAGTTTATTCATATTGGTGCATTTGAGATTATCTTCTCAATGCAAAAATACAATATACAGCCCCGCTTTCAAAAAGGGATTGATTTAAAAAAATGAAAAAAGCCGAGTCGTTAAACTCGGCTTCAAATATTAAGAGATGAAATCTTAATTATTTATAATTATTTGAGCGCCTAACGCCTGAGCTCCAGTACCACTCAACAGTCCTTTTGCAAAAACTGTATATATCTTACCAGCTGTCAAAGTTATTCCAGGTAAATCAAGAGCTAAGGCATTACCATTTACAGTTCTAACTTGTAAATTGTAAGTTCCGGCATCAACAGGTGTGAAGGCCTGCTCAGCAGCAGTAATTGATTTATTGAAACTTCTATTTGCGAAAACTGTAATACTGCCGTTGGCAATAATGTTTACAGCCGGCGCATCTGGTGAGAGATGAATGAATCTCACATGGGCTTTACCAGCTGCCGGAGCATTCAAATCATCAGTAGTAACTATTGCGCTGATATTTGAAAGTACATCTATAGCGAAAATCGAATAATTTTTGCTTGCTTCAAAAGTTAAATTCGCATCAATTGGTACTATTGTTGTTCCAGTTGCACGAACTTTAACGTTTCTGCTTCCTGCAGGGATATCAAGATAAGTTGTATTTCTTGGGAATGATAAGGTATCAACGAAAGCATTATCTAAAAGAATATCAACTTTAGGTGCATCCGGTGAAGTATGAACAACTTTAATTTTTGATAAAGTCTCTGGCGGAGTAACGATGTTATTCTCATCGTCGTCGCTGCATGCCGAAAAAGAAAGAACCGTTATTGCTAACACAGGCAATAAAAGAAATTTGCGTAAGAACATTTTTTTTCTCCTTGTTGTTATATGATTTTTATTAGTGAGATAATCGGATAACAAGGAGAGATTGAATCAAGTTCCTTTAAATAAGGGCATAAATTTTTCTCCAAATCTTTTATGATTGAGCAGCGATCTCAAAGACACAAAAATTAAATAAGTTTTAGCTTATCGCACCAAAAAAATCTTAGAGCATACCTTTTATTTTTCTAAGTACTTGAGCTCCAATTCATCAACGCACACTTGATGTTTATTAAAATTAATAAATCGGATAAGTACCAACATGACTGCTACAAAAAGAATATAAGCTAAGAATATATGTTCCCAATCGAAAAAGTTTTTTAATTGTCCCATAAGTGCGGCGCCGGCTGCTAAACCTAAATTTGAAACTGCCATATATAGAGTAAACTGTGTCGCCGAAATTCTTTTCCAGCATAGCTGCATTGCTGAAGCAAAGATTGCAATCGTAGTAGATGTTGCCAAAATGTAAAAACTAATTATGAATCCTGTTACTAATAACTCATTGTGCCAAGAAGTTTTAAGAGAGAACATTCCCAGCATTAGTAAGATCAAGAGAGAGAGGTAAATCGTTATCATCCTGACTTTACCGAAATAATCAACGAGGAAACCACCGACAAACATTCCGAATACTCCTGAAATCATGGTAGCAGTTGCAAAGATTTGTGAATAGTGTGTGTCCGCCCATCCGAGCTTCTGTACTGTAAATACCGGCAAAAGAGTATCAATTAAACCTTTCCCAACTGAAAAACTAAATGCAGCCATGCCCATCATAAAACTTACCGGTAAAAAAAATACTTTAATTAAACTCTTAAAAATAATTATCCAGCTATGTAATTGAACTTGTTCTGCATCTTTTGAGGTTTCCCCTTTTGTCCATGGCAATAATTTTTCACCGGGTCTTTCTCTTAATAATAAAGGAACAAGAATAATTACGGAAATAATTAATGAGAATGACACTATCGCATAGAAATATCCATAATGACTCATTATCCAACTTCCGGCTGCAACTGATGCAGAAATTCCCAATGTTTTTGATCCCCACATCAAACCATTTGCCCGTGCCTGCTGATCAACCGGCAAAATATCGATAGCCATTCCATCAACAGCAACATCCTGAAACACTTCAAAAAAACTAACGATAAAACCAACGATCATTAATACGGACATATGATTTAGTGGATCGGTAATTAATGACATTGATAAAAAGCTTAAGATCAATCCAAACTGACCAAATAAAACCCATGGTCTCTTTCGTCCCATTGGTAAATAGGTAAATCTATCCATCAAAGGAGCATTTAGTATTTTTAAACTCCAGGGAATTCCGATTACTGCGACATAGCTTCCAATTTCCACAGCACTTTTTCCGTTCATTGCCAGCCAGGCTGGTATTGCGTACCAAAGCAATCCTTCAGGAATTCCCTGTGCAACATAGAGTGCTGCAAAAGAAAAATACCGTAAAAAAGTATTTTCCGACAAAGCGGGAAAATTTTTTACTTTTGGTCGATCAGACTTTACAAAAAGCATAAATCAACTTTCATAATATTTTTTAGGATAGAATTTAACCTTATTTTATTTCTTATAATTATGGAGCCAGATATTGATTTCATATAGTATAAATATTATCCGTATGCGTTTAAAAATGTTTAAAAAAAGCAGGCTGAGTTTTAGTATATTTCTTTGTAACCGATCACAAATAATTTTTAATTCAGAGTTAATAACTTATCTATTGATTAATAATTAATCGCAACTGCGATAAACAAAAAAATAAATGACAATAACATGCATATTAAAAAAATCGGAAAGACAAATTTTACCCACTTAACATAAGGTACTTTTGCAAGACTTAACACTGCCATTAGAATTCCCGAGGTTGGAATTATCATGTTTGAAAAACCATCCCCGCAAGTAAAGGCAAAAACTGCCGTCTGTCTTGTTATTCCAATCAGATCTGAGAGAGGTGCCATTAAAGGCATTGTAACAGCCGCTTGCCCGGAACCTGATGGAATAAAGAAATTAAGTGTCGTTTGGAATACAAGCATTCCTCCAGCAGCAACAAACTCATGATACTCTTGCAAGTTATTAGCAGCTGAGTGAATTATTGTATCAAGTATTTGTCCGTCCTGCAAAACAACCTGGACTCCACGCGCAAACCCCACCACAAGCGCAGCAACAACCATTTCTTTCATTCCGCTGACAAAAGCTTCTGAAGCATCACCTAAAGACATACGTGAAATAATAACTGCAATAATTCCCATCAGAAAAAAAGCACCTGCCATTTCATTTATCCACCAGCCTAACTCTTGCACAGCGAAGATAATAAATGCAAATAATCCAATTCCCATAATCATTATCATCAAATGTTCTTTAGTAAATTTTACCTTTTCAAAGGACATATCTGACAAAGAAAAATCATCATCGGGCATTACTGATTTTGAAGGATCTCTTTTAACCTTTGCACCATATCTCAGCAAAAAGATTATAGTTACAATCATTGTAACTCCAAAAAATATTAAGCGGAAGCCAATACCACTGTTTAGTGGTAATTCAGATATTCCCTGTGCTATCTGTACAGTAAACGGATTTGTAGTCGCAGCAGCAAAACCTACCTCAGCAGCAAGCCATACAATGCCGACACCAAATATTCTATCGTAACCAAGTTTTTTAGAGACAATTAAGAAGAGTGGTATAAGAGGTAAAAATTCCTCACCCATTCCAAGCGTACTGGCAGCTATGGCAATAGTCAGCATCAGGATAATAACCAGTGATGCGGAACGGTTTCCAAATATATCCAGCAGTTTCTGGATGAATGCCATTATTGTTCCTGTTTTTTGGAGTATGCCGAACACTCCCCCAATCATAAATATGAAAAAAATAATATCGGCAGCTTCCCCCATTCCTCGCGGTATCGAACTTAAAAAACCGAAAAGACTAACTGGCGAAGCTTCTCCTTCAACTTCATCGCCAATGATTACTCCTCTTGGAGAAATATGTTTTGGTAATTCCTTGTATGTTCCGGGAACTACTATAGTGCGTGTTAACTCACCCACAAGTTTAGTTTCTCTTTGGTAACTGCCTGAGTTAATAAAATATGTAAAGATAGAACAAGCGAATACCACACCTGTTAGAAGGATAAATACGTGCGGTAGTCTGATTTTAATTTTCAATTTATCTCCGTTATTAACATAAAATCTAACATATTAGTAATATTAATCGAATGAGTAGGGATCATAAAAGACAAGTTATAGTATGCTTATTATTTTTATAACTTCCTCGCAACAACAACTACAGTCTTCATAGATTCAACAGCGCCGGAGCCTTCGTTTATTGCTTCTAGAAAGATGATGTAAATACCTATTCTCAAAGTCTGTCCATCCTCATCAAGTCCATCAAAAATAACTGAGCCGGAAGAACCGCTTGCCTAATTGTTTGCGAGTGATCTCACGAGTCTTCCTTTATTATCAAATATTTTTACGCGAACCTGTGAAGTTGCCTGATTAGATTTTACAAAAAGCATAAATAATCTTCCAATAAATTATTATGTTGAAACAGCTCCATTTTAAATTAAGATGTCATCTCTTTTAAAATGACATCTTGATCTTACTTGCAATTATTTACTAGGTGCAACCGGATACTGACTACGGATTGTATAAATATTATCCTTATGAGCCTGGAAATATTTTGTAGTAGCTGCAAATGCTCCTGGATGTCTTTTATTCATCCGACTAACGTATTCATCCCAGAATTTATCGAATGACGACATATCTTTTGCTGTGTACCAAACATTCGAGTTCCATTCGTCTCCCCATGTATGGCTGAAAAAACCAAAACTATAGATGAAGCCTTC
>JBGSOQ010000429.1:0-5034 GCA_041739035.1 Ignavibacteriaceae bacterium
TACTGAACAAGCAGTACAGCGCAACAAAATCGTCTCTTATGATTACAAAGCAAGGATTGCAAAGCGAAACTTTTCCACTGCAAATCCAAATTGAGCAGATTAACGATCAACTAAATAAAAGCAAAATTACAAATCCGGTTGAGGGCACCGTACTTACCCGTTATGCAAAGCAAAATGAAGTTACGGCAAGCGGAAAAGCTCTTTACAAGATTGCCGATCTTTCAACAATGACACTACGCGCTTATATTAACGGCGATCAGCTTGGGCAAATTAAGTTGGGACAAAAAGTTAGTGCGTATGTTGATAAAGGCGAAGGAGAACAGAAAGAATTAAGTGGAGAAATTTATTGGGTTTCTTCAAAAGCAGAGTTTACACCAAAGACGATTCAAACAAAAGATGAACGTGCAAATCTTGTTTATGCAATAAAAGTAAAAGTTATAAACGATGGCTATCTTAAAATTGGTATGTACGGGGAAATAAAATTCTAAATCTTTATGAATGCAATCGAAGTAAATAACATCACAAAAACTTATTCTGCAAAGAAGAATATGGTTACGGCAATTAATGATGTTTCCTTTTCCGTTAATGAAGGAGAGCTTTTCGGATTGATAGGACCTGATGGTGCGGGCAAAACTTCAATCTTTAGAATTCTGACAACTGTGTTACTTGCTGATAAAGGTAACGCAACAGTGATGGGTTATGATGTAGTTAAAGACTATGCAGCTATTCGAAACATCGTTGGTTATATGCCGGGACGATTTTCACTCTACCAGGATTTAACCGTTGAAGAAAACCTAAATTTCTTTGCAACGATTTTTTACACGACTGTTCAAGAGAATTATGATTTAGTTGCAGATATTTATAAGCAGCTCGAACCATTCAAAACAAGGCGCGCAGATAAACTTAGCGGGGGTATGAAACAAAAACTTGCTCTTAGCTGTGCATTAATTCATAAACCTAAAGTTCTTTTTCTTGATGAGCCAACAACCGGTGTAGATCCAGTTTCGCGAAAAGAATTCTGGGAGATGTTAAAGCGGTTGAAAGCTCAAGGTATCAGCATTCTTGTTTCAACTCCGTACATGGATGAAGCAAATTTGTGTGATAGAATTGCGCTTATTCTAACAGGTAAAATTTTAGAAATTGATACACCACAAAATATTGTTCACAGATTTGATAAAAAGCTCTTTGCTGTAAAATCAGAAAGTATGTTTAATCTCTTAAACGATTTGCGAGCTTATTCTAAAACCGAATCTTGTTTTGCATTTGGACAATATCATCATCTCGTTTTAAATGAAGAAGACTCTGATATAAATGAGTTGAAATCATATTTAAAAAATCACGCTGAACTTGAGATCACACAAATCAAACCAGGCATTGAAGACCGTTTTATGCAGTTGATGAGAAAGTAATTTCTGAAAGATGACATTAGAAAAAGAAATAGTCATAAAGACAGATAAACTCACTAAAAAGTTTGGTGATTTTATTGCCGCCAATGAAATTACTTTTGAAGTTTTTAGGGGAGAGATATTTGGTTTTCTAGGTGCTAATGGTGCAGGCAAAACAACTGCAATGAAAATGTTAATCGGAATTTCAAAACCAAGCAGCGGCAAAGCAACAATTGCAGGATTTGATGTTTACAAAGAAACTGAAAAGATTAAAAAGAGTATTGGTTATATGAGTCAGAAATTTTCTTTGTACGAAGATTTAACCATCAATGAAAACATACAATTGTTTGGTGGGATATATGGCTTATCCGATGATGAAATTGAAATAAGAAGAAGCGAATTGATCGCAAAACTTAACTTGCAAAATGAAGCTGCTAAATTAGTTGCTTCCCTTCCGCTTGGATGGAAACAGAAACTTGCATTC
Source organism: Ignavibacteriaceae bacterium (assembly GCA_041739035.1). Lineage (GTDB taxonomy): Bacteria > Bacteroidota > Ignavibacteria > Ignavibacteriales > Ignavibacteriaceae > XYD12-FULL-36-8. The sequence continues at coordinate 1,870 of JBGSOQ010000429.1, forward strand.
AGCATTGCAATATTTCATACTCCAAAAATTGTGTTTCTTGATGAACCTACAGGCGGTGTTGATCCAATTACAAGAAGACAATTCTGGGATATGATTTACGAAGCTTCACATAACGGTATAACAGTTTTTGTAACTACGCATTATATGGATGAAGCGGAGTATTGCGATCGCGTTTCCATTATGGTTGATGGAGTAATAAAAGCTCTTGATTCACCAGCAGGATTAAAGAAACAATTTAATGCTCACTCGATGGATGAAGTATTTATTATGCTTGCACGCGGAGCCATACGTGGAGAATAATTTTTAATGAAACAATTAAGATCATTTATTCAAAAAGAATTTCATCATATACTACGCGATACTCGTTCAATGCTGGTATTGATCGGTTTGCCGATTGTTCAGCTTCTTCTCTTTGGTTTTGCTATTACAACCGAAGTGCGCAATGCAAATATTGCCATATTGGATAATTCAAAAGATGAAGTCACACAAAGTATCATAACCAAAATTGAAAGTTCTCAGTATTTTGATATAGACCAAACTATTACGTCGAACGATCAAATTGAAGAAGCATTTAAATCCGGAAGAATAAAACTAGCTATAGTATTTCAGCAAAACTTTCAAAATGAATTGTCACATTCAAACAAAGCACAACTTCAAATAATAGCAGACGCAACTGATCCAAACCAGGCAACTACTCTTACAAATTATTTAAGCTCGATTGTAAAAGATTATCAAAATGAGTTGAATCAGCAAAATAAATTATTTTATAATATTAATACGGAAATGCGGATGCTGTACAATCCGCAGTTAAAAGGTGCTTACACTTCGGTACCCGGTGTAATGGGAATGATTCTTCTCCTCATTTCTGCAATGATGACTTCGATAGCAATTGTAAGAGAAAAAGAATTGGGAACGATGGAAATACTTCTTGTTTCACCAATGCAGCCATGGCTTGTGGTTATAAGTAAAGTGATTCCATACTTTATAATATCACTGATAAATGTAGCCACGATACTGATATTGAGTGTGTTTGTTCTTGGATTACCAATTGAGGGAAGTTTGTTCTTACTAATTGCTTCAACAATTATTTATATTTTTTGTGCGCTATCGCTCGGTATTCTAATTTCAACTGTTACAGAAACACAGCAAGCCGCAATGCTTATTTCTCTGCTTGGCTTAATGCTTCCCGTAGTTATGTTAAGCGGCTATGCATTTCCGATTGCAAACATGCCAACTATTCTGCAAATACTATCCAATTTAGTTCCTGCGAAATGGTACATCATAATCGTAAAAAACATAATGATAAAGGGAATTGGGATAGAACTAATCTGGGAAGAATTATTGATTCTATTAGCGATGACCGGAACATTTTTAATAATCAGCATAAAAAGATTTAAGATCAGGTTATAATGAGAGCGCTAAAATTTTTGTTAAGAAAAGAATTTTTACAAATCTTTCGTGATAAGCTTATTCTAAGAATGATTTTCGCTTTACCTGTTATTCAACTCATTCTGCTTCCTTATGCTGCAACTTATGAGATTAAGAATATTACACTTAGCGTTGTTGATAATGATCATTCCGAATATTCAAGAAAACTGATAAATAATTTAACTGCCTCCGGATATTTCCAACTTGTAGATTATTCTAAAACATACGCTGATGCATTAGATCAGGTTGAAAAGGATAAAGCGGATTTGATTGTTGAAATTCCAGAAGGATTTGAGCGCGAACTGATTAGAGAAAATGAAACAAAAGTATTGTTCGCAGCAAATGCAATAAGCGGACAAACTGCCGGACTGGCTGTAGCATATGCTAATACTATATTAAGAGATTACAATAATGATTTGCGCATCCAATGGATTCAACAGCCGCGATTAAATGCAATTCCAGTTATTGATATTACAAGTTCCAACTGGTTTAATACACAAATGGATTATAAATATTTTATCGTTCCGGGCATATTAGCTTTACTTGTTACTTTAGTAGGATTTCTAATGTCAGCACTAAACATTGTGAAAGAAAAAGAGGTCGGTACAATAGAACAGCTTAATGTTTCGCCAATAAAAAAATATCAATTCATTTTAAGTAAGCTAATTCCATTCTGGGTACTTGGTTTAGTTGTTTTGACAATAGGATTTATAATTAGCTTTGTTCTTTATGGAATTTATCCCGCCGGTAGTTTTTGGGTTGGATTTCTTTTTGCAGGAATATATTTGATTGCACTACTCGGGTTTGGCTTACTTACATCCATCTATGCAGATACGCAGCAGCAAGCAATGTTTCTAGCCTACTTTTTTATGCTGATATTTATTTTGCTTGGTGGATTATTTTCACCGATAGAAAACATGCCAGATTGGGCACAATATTTAACTTACATAAATCCCGTTAGGTACTTAATAGAAGCGATGCGAATGCTTGTTCTAAAAGGCAGCAGTTTCTGGGATTTACGTTATCACTTTTTAATTGTCACAGGATTTGCAGTTGTGTTTAATGGATTAGCGATTTGGAGATATAAAAAAACATATTAAGCATTTACGACTAAGCAGAATAAAAAAGTATTAGAAAATTGAAAAGCGGGCAATGAAAACTCTAAGTAAAAAGAGCTGGCAGAATAAACTGTAGACAATCAAATATCATTATTCCAAATTGATAAATATAAATCTTTGAATTTTTTGTGCTCAACTCAAGCAGATACCAAAAGAGTATGGAATAACATAAAGTCTCTGCCTAAAAATTTTATTATCTTTCCACTGAAAATATAAATTTATCACTCTGGGTTTTAAATGAAAAAGAATACAACAGAAACACGCAGATATCGTTTAGATATGAATGAAAAAATTTTGAATTCTGGCTTCAGAGATTTTAATAAATTTTTTGCTTTGGACAACAAAGCATATATCGATGGAGCCTTACCTGCAAAGACGAAAGAGTTAATGGGATTGGTCGGATCAATGGTATTAAGGTGTAATGATTGCATATTTTATCACATTGATCGCTCAATTGCTGAAGGAGCTACCAAAGCAGAGCTAATGGAAAGCTTTAACATTGCCTTAATAGTCGGCGGATCGATCGTAATTCCACATCTTCGATATGCTTTCGAAGTAATGGAAGAAATTATTTCAGAAAAGGAAACTGAAAAGTGATGTCGAATACGTTATTAATTCC
>JBGSOQ010000434.1:0-5207 GCA_041739035.1 Ignavibacteriaceae bacterium
TTTGTTGATCCCTTTGTTGAGCAACCTACAATCAGTTTAATTTGTGATGTTTTTGAACCTGCTACTAAAGAAAAATATACAAGATGTCCTCGTAACATCGCTCAAAAATCAGAAGCATATCTCCTTTCAACTGGAATGGCAGATACAGTTTTTTACGGTCCCGAAGCTGAGTTTTTTATTTTTGATGATGTTAGGTTTGATTCACAGCCAAACAGCCAATTTTACTTCGTTGATTCAATTGAAGGAAGATGGAATAGTGGCAAAGATGAAGGACCGAATCTTGGGTACAAACCTCGATTCAAGGAAGGTTATTTTCCTGTTCCTCCCACCGATAAATTGATGGATCTCAGAAACGAAATGGTAACTAATTTAATGAATTGCGGGATTGATGTTGAAGCTCAGCATCATGAAGTTGCAAGCGGCGGTCAATGTGAAATTGATTTAAGGTTTCAGCCATTAGTTAAAGCTGCAGATCAGCTTTTAATGTTCAAGTATATCGTAAAAAATACAGCAAAGAAAAACAACAGAACTGTAACTTATATGCCTAAGCCAATCTTTGGTGATAACGGAAGTGGAATGCACGTTCACATGAGCTTATGGAAGAAAGGCAAACCGCTTTTCCCCGGTTCTGGTTATGCCGGATTGAGTGAGATGGCCTTGTATTTCATTGGCGGCTTGCTAAAGCATGCCCCTTCTTTGTTAGCATTTACAAATCCTACAACTAATTCCTATAAAAGATTGGTTCCGGGATTTGAAGCTCCGGTAAATCTTGCATACTCGCAAAGAAATAGAAGTGCATCAATTAGAATTCCGATGTACTCATCAAGTCCGAAATCAAAACGAGTAGAATTCAGATGCCCTGATCCGTCATGTAATCCGTATCTCGGCTTTGCAGCTATGCTTATGGCTGGATTGGATGGAATTACTAATCGGATTGATCCGGGCGATCCTTTAGATAAAGATATTTACGATATGGAACCAGAAGAGTTAGTGAATGTTCCTTCTACTCCGGGAAGCTTAGGTGAAGCTCTCGAATGTTTGAGGAATGATCACGAATATCTTCTTAAAGGTGATGTGTTTACTGAAGACGTTATTGAGACATGGATAAAGTACAAAATAGATAAGGAAGTAAAGCCAATGGCTCTGCAGCCTCATCCTTATGAATTCGGGCTTTATTACGACGTTTAATTAATGGCGAAGTAAATAAAACTAGGGTCAGAGCGAGAGAAATACTCGCTCTATTTTTATAATCTTGAATTAATTTTTATAATTAAAAGAGAATATCTATGGGTAAATACAGGTATGTTCCTTTTATCATACTAATTTTGATTGCAATCCTAGGCGCTTTTTTGAACTATAATTATTCACATGTAACGGGCGGGCCGGCTTCAGCGGCTGACATTGCATGGATGTTAACTGCGACTGGATTGGTACTTTTAATGACCCCTGGCCTCTCGTATTTTTATGGTGGAATGGTCAGCTCTAAAAATATAATTTCCACGATGCTGCAAAGTGTAATAGCTATGAGTGTGATAAGCATTGTGTGGGTAGTGGTAGGATTTAGTATGGGATTTGGCGACTCAATCGGGGGAATTATAGGTAATCCTTTCACTTACTTCATGTTTCGTGGTGTTAATGGGGATACGCATCCAGCATTATCACCAACAGTTCCATTGCTTTTATTTGCTATGTTTCAATTGAAATTTTCAATTATTACACCCGCTTTAATAACCGGTTCTTTTGCCGAGCGAGTTCGTTTCTCTTCTTACATACTCTTTATGATATTATTTACGCTTTTCATATACTCACCGCTGGCGCATATGACTTGGCATCCAGATGGTTTATTGAGAAAAATGGGAGTTTTGGATTTTGCCGGTGGGACGGTTGTTCACATGTCAGCGGGATTTGCGGCTTTAGCTGGAGCTATTTTACTTGGAAGAAGACGATCACATTTAAAAAATGAACGACACATTCCAGCGAACATACCATATGTAATTCTTGGAACGGGCCTGTTGTGGTTTGGATGGTTTGGTTTCAATGCTGGTTCTGCAATGGGTGCAAATAGTTTGGCTGTTCTTGCCTTTGCAACTACAAACACCGCTTCTGCTGCAGCCGCGCTTTCATGGATATTTTTTGATGTTCTACGAGGGAGAAAGGCCTCGGCATCGGGTGCAAGTATAGGTGCAGTTGTTGGACTAGTTGCTATCACTCCGGCTGCTGGTTTCGTATCGGTTGGTGCCAGCATTTTCATCGGAGCCGTTGCAAGTATTGTGAGTAATCTTGCAGTAACATGGAAATCAAAATCTACACTGGATGATACTTTAGATGTTTTTCCCTGTCATGGTTTGGGAGGAATTGTTGGAATGATCATGACGGGAATTTTTGCTAACGGCGTTGGATTAATTTATGGACAGACGAAAACATTTTTTATACATATTCTAGCTCTGGTAATAGTTTCAGTTTTTACATTTGGCGGATCATACTTATTGTATAAATTAACTGATATTCTGATACCGCTTCGTGTTACAAAAGAACAGGAAGAAATGGGATTGGATCTTAGCCAGCATGATGAAAGTGTTCATTAGTATCTAATTTACAGTAAAGTGATTTCTTGTGTTCGCCGGGAGCGAGGGAATTGACTTTTTAATCCTGCTTCGATAGATACGGCGGTTCCTAAAGTATAATTCTCATATTTCACTAAGTATTGTCCTCTTTCTAAACTTAGTGTTTTTATGGTGCTGCCCTCCAGGTAACATTTTAACTCATCAGGATTTTTTAAATAAATTGTATTTTTTGATATATGTTTTGATAAAACCTGTGAAGCTTGTGTATTAAGTACTATTCTGTTGTCTTTATTTATTGTGCCGAACTTGGTTCCGATTCTTTCAAATATTCCAGGATTCGGATCAGTCCAATTTTTATGAACAAAATAAATATCATTATTTTTAACTATGTATTTGTATTGATCAAGAACTTGATTTGTTATCCCAAATTCATTTTGGATATCGTTTAACAGACTCCTAATTTTCTTATCATTAGCCTCTAAAAGTCTAATATCCCTTAAACGCAGTTCTCTTTTATGAGGTGTTTCGGTTTCGCCAGTTTTCTTTAGCTTAATTATGAAAAATCCATCCGATTCAACCTCCCATGGTAATATTCTCTTAGCTTTAACAAGAGAAGGAGCAAGACTTTGACCATTGTAAAATGTAATTCCGTTTTTGGCAGGGATTAGAATATCAAAATCCAAAACCTCAACCGGATATTTTTTAAGGATCTTGTCAATTATTAATTCATTTTCTTCAACGGTTAAAGTACACGTAGAATAGACGACCTCGCCACCGATTTTTAACATTTTTATTGCCGAAACCAGTAGTTTTAGCTGAAGTTCAGAAAGCCGCTTAACTCGCTCTAAAGTCCACCAATTATTTACCTCAATTTTTTTTTGGACGATTCCAAGTCCGCTACAAGGCGCATCGACAAGAATTTTGTCAAAGTAATCATTGTAAATAGTGTTTAGCTGTTCGCCTTTAAAATGAGTTACTCCAACATTCATTTGATTCATACGGTCAATATTGTGAACCAACGATTTTAATCTATCAAGCTGAATTTCATTCGCGACAATTGTGCCTTTGTTGTTCATTACTTCACCAAGCTCTGTAGTTTTAGAACCCGGAGCGGCACACAAATCCAAAACGATATCAGTTTCAGTCGGATTAAGAACTAAAGGTGGTATAAAGGATGAATAAGATTGAATATAGTAGTAACCTAATATATGCTCCAACGTTTTTCCGAGAAGGTTTTTTAAATCCAAAACCTTATAGATGTTCGGATAGTTTGGAACGGGCTCACATTCAATACTATACTTTTTATTTAGCACTAAGATCAATTCTTGGGAAGTAATTTCCGCGAAGTTAATTCGCATAAACTGAGCAGGTTGTTTGCTGACTAACTCTTGGTAAGATTTAGTCAGATCATTACCGTAAATAGATGTGACATAATTAAGAATGTTTTCGCTGATGTAATTCAATTGAAATTATTTTAATCGTGTTAAGTTCAGGTGTTTAAATATTTGGTTTAATAATTCAGCAGAGTTTTTTGAACCGGAAAATATTCTTCTGTAATCTTGATCAATTCTTTTTATAATAGAATCAATATACATATCGTATTTGGAATTCATTTTTTTTATTGCTGAATTATTAAATGGGACGGCGACAAAGTCTGGCTTATTTCTACTAGCATAAATTATGAATTTGGCTTTTTCGTAGCTGTCAACCCTAAAAACTTCTTTTCCTTCGGCGTCGATCAACTCAAATTCACCGAAAAATTCTTTGCCAATTAAAAGTCCTTTTCTTGGAAGACTATAACTTTTACATTCACTAACAACAATAAAATCATTGGGAAAAATTTTTATTGATTCAGAATTGAGAGTACGAATCCAGCTTGATATGAAACTTTTCTCATCCATTTGGTAGTAAACAAGTGAGTATCTGGTGACAATACTTAAAGATTATAATTATTATGCATTAATTATATGAGTATAGAATTCCTCATACATTGGAATAACTATTGATTTATCAAACTTATTTAATGCTCTGTCTCTTGAACTATTTGAAAATGCCTCGTATTTCTTTTCGTTTGTAAGCAGATCTACAACATATTTTGCCATTCTTTCGATATCCCCAATTTCCGCAATAAAGCCTGACTCATTATGTTTAATCAATTCCGGTAATCCGCCAACGCTGGAACTTACAACAGGTTTACCGCATGACATTGCTTCAAGTGCCGCTAATCCAAAACTTTCAGACTGAGATGGAATAAGAAAAATATCGGCTGAGTTAATTATTTCAACTAGGCCCTCCTGTTTTCCTAAAAATTTAACATGATCTGTCAAATTAAGCTGTCGGGCGAGCCTTTCGCATTCAGACCTGTCAGGGCCGTCTCCAACCAAAAGAAGTTTTGTAGGCACTTCTTTGATAACTCTCTCTAAAATTCTTATTGTGTCGGTAACTCTTTTCACTTGTCGGAAATTTGAAGTGTGAACCAAGACTTTCTCGCCATCGGGAGCAATATGTTTCCTAAACTTGCATGCCTCCATTGGTTTGAAAAATTCTGTGTCAATAAAATTGGGAATTACTTCTATGTTTTTATCTATATAATAATTAGTAATTGTTTTTTCTTTTAAGAATCTTGATACTGCAGTAACACCA
>JBGSOQ010000442.1:0-9350 GCA_041739035.1 Ignavibacteriaceae bacterium
GTTGTTGAATCAATGCATTTGCTAATTGAAAACTGTAGCATCAATCCCGGAGAAATTATTTTAATTGCACATTCAACCACACAGGCCACAAATGCTTTGCTGGAGGGAGATGTAGCAGTTGTAGGAATTATAGGTATGGGCAAAGGTTTTGAAGGAAGGCGTGCAAAGAAGGAGATTAATCTTAAGAACATTGAACTTTCACCAGGGAAATTTCTCCAAACAAGATTTAGATTTATTAATGTTTCTTCTTCACTCAGTGAAGAACTAGTAAAAAGAATTATAAATGAACTTCTAAATGACGGTGCACAGGTTATTGTAGCGTCAGAGGCATTCGGTGTTGATGATACAAAAAACGAAGATTTTATTATTAACATCGCTGAGAAAATGAATCTTCAGGCGACTGCAGCGAGTCGAATTTCAAGGCTGTATGGTTTGAGAGTTAGAACACGTACTGCAGTCATTAACGCCAGCATGATGCCTAAAATGCTTGAGACTGCCAATTTAACAGAAGAAGCTATACGCAAAAGTAATGTTAAAGCTCCACTTATGGTTATGCGATCGGATGGAGGAATAATGGACATAAACGAAATGCGAAAACGTCCTATTCTAACTATGCTTTCAGGTCCCGCTGCAGGAGTAGCCGCGGCGCTAATGTATGAAAAAGTTTCTGATGGAATTTTTCTTGAAGTTGGCGGAACCTCAACTGATATTTCAGTCATTAAAAATGGTAAACCTCAAGTTAAAAGTGCGCAAATCGGCGGCAATAAACTTTATTTAAGAACTCTTGATGTCAGAACACTTGGAATTGCCGGTGGCTCAATCCCTAGAATTCAAGGTAATAAAATTTTTGATGTTGGTCCGCGCAGCGCACACATAGCAGAATTAAACTATGTTTCGTTTAGTGATGAGGATTTTTCCAATATTGAATTGGAAAAAATCCAACCTCTAAAAAATGATCCTGATGATTACCTTGCAATAAACCTAAAATCTGAGCCGAATAAAAAATTCACTATCACTCCAACAGGCGCATCAAATTTTCTTGGATTAGTAAAAGATATTGGGCATGGTGCCGCAAATCTCAACTCAATAAAAAAATGTTTTGAATCGCTTGGAAAAATCCTAAATAAGGAACCAAAAGAAATTGCAAAGGAAATTCTCACAATTTCAGCGGAAAAAGTTAAGCCCATTATCTCTCAGCTAACGAGAGAATATAAACTTGATAAAGAAATAATTCAGCTTGTTGGCGGCGGCGGCGGTGCATCAGCTTTGGTTCCCTTTACAGCGGCACATCTCAACTTTCCGCATAAAATTGCAAAAGATTGTGAAGTTGTTTCTGCTATTGGTGCAGCGCTCGGAATGATAAGGGATTCAATTGAAAAGACGATTATAAATCCCACTGAGAATGATATTATATCGCTTCGTCAGCAAGCCTTCGATTCAGTTGCCTCAATGGGCGCAGTTCCCGATTCTATAGAAGTTACTGTTGAAATCGACTCAAAGAATAAAAAAGTTATTGCTGTTGCAATGGGTTCAAGTGAAATGCGGTTACGCGATGTCGAGGTAAAAGAACTTACCGAAAGTGAAATTGCAAAAATTGCAGCAGCCTCTATGAGAACAAATGAAAATTTGGTAGTTATATCAGGAAAAACTTCGTTCTTTTATGCATTTACTTTCAAACAAATTAAAAAACATTTATTGGGTTTGATAAAACAGGAAACTCAAAAACTAAGAGTAATTGATCGTGAAGGAACTATAAAGCTTCAGCTAAATAATGCTCACTGCGCAAATGTAATTGCTGAGTCGGTAAAATCAAAAATAAAAGAAATGATTGGAACTCTTACTACTTTCGGAGATGCCGGGGCATTAATACCGGATATCTTTTTATTAATTTCTTCTAAGATTGTTGATTTAACTGGACTCATTAACGAATCACAAATTATGGCACTTGTAGATTTTGAACTCTCCAAACTACCTAAGAATGAAAACATTATTGTAATAGTTTCACCGAAAAAGTGATTATGGTAACTGATAAAATATATGATTATATAATTTATTCAGCCAATCTTTTTGGGATTATTGCTGCGAAGCATTTGTCACAAAAAGGCAAAAGTGTTTTACTTCTTAGTTATTACGGTTTTATGGGCGGGAGTATTTCTGAAAGTTTAAATTGTATGCAATCGGTTCATGAACAGAAATTAAATCCTGACACAAAACACATATTTGAATCTGTAAAAAACCATAAGCATGGAATCCTTTATCAAAAGGGAGATGAAATTCTCATTAATCCGGAAGTAATTAAAATTGTTCTTCAGAAATGTGCTGAACACTCAAAACTTGATTTGTTATTTCACATCGTTCCATTCAAATTGATTGAGAAGGCAGAGTTTCTTGATCTATCGCTCAGCGGGAAGGAAGGGATTTTTAATGTTCGTGCAAAAACCATTATTGATGCTTCTGAAGAATATGAATTAATTAAAATAATAAATTCAAGTGTTGTGCTAAGAGGACTATATTATAATATGTTTTTAACCAATCTTTCTGGTGAGAACTGGCAAAGTTTTCAGCTGTTAAAAAAGAAAATAAAACTTAATGATGGACGATACTGGGCTTCGTTAGAAATACCGAAACCTGAAAATGAATATTTCATCGAAAACAATTCGCAAAAAATTATTAATGAGTTTGAAGATATTGTTCAGAAGGGTGGTGGAAGAATTAATGTGCTTGCACCACAGACGCAAAAAGTTTATTCATTCGCTAATGAAAAATTATCCGATAACAATTTTCATATTGATTCTTTGCTTTCAAAAGAATATAAATTCTGGGAATTATTCAGCAAAACATCTGATCTGGAAAATAAACTAAGCTTACTTAAATGAATGAAGAAATTATAAAAAAGCTTTATAAAGGTTTAATTGTCTCATGCCAGGCAGAAGGAGATTCACCATTCAATTCACCTGCAGGTGTAACGATGTTTGCCAGAGCCGCTATCTCCGGTGGTGCTGTAGGTATTCGGAGTGAAGGTGCCGCAAAAACAAAAATGATTTTAGAGTCTGTGAGTGTACCGGTTATTGGATTAATCAAATCAGAATTTGAAGATGGACTAGTTAGAATTACAGGTTCTTTCTCAGATGTAGAAGATTTAGTTAGAATTGGGTGTCCAATAATTGCAATTGATGGTACATTTAGAAAGCGAGAAGGATTATCGGGTCCTGATTTCATTAACAGAATTAAATCAGAGTTTTCAACTTTAATAATGGCAGATATTGCAACTCAAGAAGAGGCAATTGAATGTGAAAAAGCCGGAGCCGATTTAATTTCCACAACTTTAAATGGTTATACACCGGAAACACTAAATGATAAAAGATATTCACCAAATTTTGAACTCGTAAAATCGTTATCTCCGAAAATTGAAATACCCTTAATTGCCGAGGGAAGAATTAATACTCCTCAAGCCGCAAGAGAAATTATGACGTTAGGCGCTTATGCAGTCGTAGTCGGAACAGCAATCAGCCGTCCGCAAATTATTACAAGCTGGTTTGTAGAAGAAATCAATAAACTTAATGAAACCTCTTAATACCAAATACGATGTTGTAGTTGCTGGGGCAGGAATTGCGGGAATAAGTGCTGCCATAAAAGCCGCTCGTGAAGGGGCTTCTGTTTTGCTTATTGAACATTATGGTTTTGTTGGCGGAATGTCAACTGCAGGTATGGTCTCACCCTTAATGAAGCACTCAATAAATGGGGAATCTTTAGTTAGAGGGGTCTTTGAAGATATAGAAATTCAGATGCGAAACAGAAACGGAATGATTGATAACGGATTTTATGCCTCATCATTTCGTGCTTCAGCTTTTAAGCTGTTGGATAAAGCTAATTGTTCTGTTCTTCTGCATGCCGAAATTCTGAAAGTAAACAGAATAAAGAACAGTATTGAATCAATAAGCGTATTGATAAATGGCGCAGTGCATGAAATTCGGGCAAAAGTATTTATTGATACAACAGGTGATGCGCAAATAATTTTTTTAGGAAATTTCCCATTTATAAAAGGTGATGAAAATACTGGAAAGCTTCAGGCTCTCACTCTTTTCTTCAGAATGAACAACATTGATATTAAAAGCGTAACTAAATATGCAGTTGCTAATAAAAGTAATTTCTTTGATTGGATGGAATATGATTTTGATTTTTCAAAGATAATTTCAATTGCAGGTTATTTTGATCAAGTTAAAAAAGCGATAAGTGAAAATCGATTACATGAAGATATTCAATACATATTTTTTACAACCTTACCAGAGTCAGGCGAAGGATCTTTTAACACATCAAACATTTTAGGAATTGATGCTTCAACGTCGCACAGCCTAACCCAGGCAGAACTGATTGGTAGAAAACAAGTTTACCAGGTTGTAAAAATTTTACAGGATGAGATACCAGGATTTGAAAATTCCATTTTACTTGAAACCGCTGTTCAAGTCGGAGTTAGGGAAACACGCAGAGCAATTGGAGAGTATATTATCACAGGTGATGATATTAAATTTGCCCAAAAGTTTGACGATGCTGTTGCAAGAGCTTGTTATGGAATCGATATTCATGGACAAAGGGATGAACAGAGCAGGATGGAACATTTAGCAGAAGGGCAATATTATGAAATTCCAATGCGAGCCTTAATAGTGAAGAGCTCTGAGAATTTGCTGGTTGCTGGAAGATGTATTTCATCAACAAGAGAGGGGCATAGTGCATTGAGAATTCAACCGACATCATCCGCTACCGGAGAGGCGTGCGGTGCTTTGGCGGCTTTGAGTGTGAAACAGAATAAATCTATAAGAGAAGTGAACTATTTAGATTTGATGAAATTGTTAGAATATAATCTTGCCCAAAAATCATGAAAATTATTTTTGGAACCGATGGTTGGCGTGGATTATTAGATAGCGAAGTAAATAGTGAATCCATTTCATTGGTGGCCCAGGCTTTTGCAGATTATAATCTTCAATTACCTGCCAACCCAAAAATAGCTATTGGATTTGATGGCAGAAGAGATTCAGATCAATTAGCTAAGATATTTGCCGAGGTTCTCTCTGGAAATGGAATTAAAGTTTATCTTTCTGATAAAATAATTCCAACTCCCGTTCTCTCTTACTTCGTCAAGCAGAATTTATTAAGTGCAGGTGTGATGATTACTGCATCGCATAATCCTCCGGAATATAATGGGGTAAAATTTAAAGCAAACTATGGCGGGCCATTTCTAACCGAAGAAACTCTCAAAGTTGAAGAATTAATTGGCAAATCTTCAGTAAAGAAGAATTCTGAAGAATTTGAAAAAACAAACTTACTTCATGCTTATTTTTCACAAATTCAAAAGCTTATAAACTTTGAGTTAATTAGACAATCGAAAATAAAAATTTTAATTGACTCAATGGGCGGAGCAGGTTCAGATTATTTAGAACAAATTTTAAAGTCAAATAACATTCAGGCAAAAACAATTTTTAATCCACCGAGTGAAAATTTTTATGGCAGATTACCTGAACCGATCGAGAAGAATCTTGATGAATTGAAAGTTGAATTAGAGAATAATGAATATTCATTAGGTGTTGCAACCGATGGTGATGCAGATCGTATCGGAATATTGAGCGACGAGGGTAAATGGATAAGTTCGCAAGAAACTATTTTATTGCTGGCAGATTACACAATAAATAAAAAACATTTTGAAGGCAGCATTGTTAAAACATCATCAGTAACAGATAAATTAAAATCCCTATTTGAAAATGAGCAAAGAAAAGTCTTAGACGTTCAAGTTGGTTTTAAGTACATAACGGAAGAAATGGTTAAATGTAATATCGCATTTGGCTGTGAAGAAAGCGGAGGGTTTGGTTACGGAGTTCACATGCCTGAGCGTGATGGGATTCTTTCTGCATTATTAATTATCGAAATGCTGGCTCAATCAGGATACTTGAAGTTAAGCGAATATGTAACACACAAAAGAAAAGAACTTGGATTAATTCATTATTCAAGAGCCGATTTTCAATACGATAAGCCCAACCGTTCGGAGATACTGCCTAAAATTTTTTCTAAACCATCTGAAAAAATTGGCTTATTCAAAATTAAGGAGACAAAAACTTTTTTAAGCAGCCGCGGGATTATAAATGGAATCAAGTATATTCTTGAGGGAGAAAATCAGTGGCTGTTATTGCGTTCGTCAGAAACAGAACCAATAATTAGAATTTATGCAGAAGGCAGCAGCGATAAAGAAGTATTAATTTTATTGAACTTAGGAAAAAATTTATTTAATAGTGAATAACCTTTTTTTGAAAAAGAATTAATAAGAATTGCTGCAAAGTTAAAATGAAAAAGAAAATTTTAGATAAAAACGAAGCCAAACGAATTTTATCAAATTTAGGTGATGAGTTTGCCTTAGTAAAAAACCCGGATTATGTGTATCCCGATTATGAATTATATCCGCTTGCACCAAAAATAAAAGCTCCGGTTGCCAATCTTGTGGCAGCAGTTATGGATATGGATGGGACAACCACTTCAACTGAATTATTATGCATACATTCACTTGAGTTTATGATACGAAAATTCTCGGGGAGAGTGAAGCCAAACCAATGGATTGGCTTAGATGAAGTCAAAGATTATCCGCATATTATTGGCAATAGCACAACAAAGCATGTTGAATTCCTTGTTAAAAAATATCAGTCCACATTTATTCGTGATGAAATAATTAAATCCTTTTTATTTGCTGCGGTGTGGACTCTATCCATAGGAAAAGATGATAAGCGCAAAGAGGAAGTTAAAAACAATTTATTCCAAGCCGGTTTCTATAATTTGGTGAAGGATGAAAAACTCACAAATATAAAGTCTGTACGTGCGCTCAATGAAGAAGAAAAAGGAAATATTTTAAAATATCTTTTCGAAAAATATCACTCGAGTTTAAAAAATCTTGATTTCAATTTTTTAGTTCGTTTCGGAATTGATGTTTATTATCAGCATTATCACGAAATACTTGAAAGAATAAAACTTGGTGAGGGCAAAATCATTGCTGAAGAATTGTTCCAAAATCAGGACAAACATCTAATTGAAGCAATGCCCGGAGTTATAGTGTTCCTTCCTCTGATAAAAGGCTTAATCGATAGTTATGAGAGCATTTATTTTGATTATTTGCTTCAAGATTATGAATTGAAATCAGGTAAAAGCTATGATGCTAAAAAAATTGATAAAGCAAGAAATTCTTTTATCAAACTTTGTAAACGATTTAATGATAATCCGCTAAAAACTTCTATAGTGACTTCATCAATTTTGTATGAAGCTGATATTGTAATGCGCGAGGTTTTCAATCTCATAGTTTCGGAGCTCGAAAAAATAATTCCTCAATCAGAAAGTAAAAGAAAATTGCTCCATCATTTCAGAAATTATAATCGATACTATGATGCTGTTGTTACTGCAAGTGATTCAAGTGAGATACGACTAAAACCTCATCGCGATCTTTACAGCATCGGATTAAACAAACTCGGTATCCCGCAAGGCAAGTTCAATCAGGTAATAGGATTTGAAGACAGCGAGAGCGGAACA
This sequence comes from Ignavibacteriaceae bacterium, assembly GCA_041739035.1. Classification (GTDB taxonomy): domain Bacteria; phylum Bacteroidota; class Ignavibacteria; order Ignavibacteriales; family Ignavibacteriaceae; genus XYD12-FULL-36-8. Next base: position 7,558 of record JBGSOQ010000442.1, read on the forward strand.
ATAGCAATCCGTGCTGCAGGAATCGGATTATCTGTTGCTGTTCCATTTGCCCAAACCTCAGGACACAACATGAACGCCGCAGCTTATATTTGTAAAAATGGTTTGCCCGAAGTAATATTAAAACACAATCTGTTTTTGAAGGATTAATGGACGAAAATATAAAAGATAAAATTTTTCATGTCATCTCGAACACTCATTGGGATCGTGAATGGCGGTATCCTTTCCAAAGAAACAGGCAAATGCTTGTTGATATGATTGATAAAGTTCTAGAAATTCTTGAAGAAGAAGCTGAATACAAAGCTTTTCATCTCGATAGTCAATCCATAGTTATAAAAGACTACCTTGAAATTCGTCCGAACAAAAAAAATATTGTAAAAAAGTTTGTAGAAGAAAAAAGACTATTCATTGGCCCGTGGTATGTTTTGCCTGAACAATTCCAGGTTGGCGGAGAAAATTTAATTCGCAATCTTTTACTCGGACATAAGATTAGCAAAAGATACGGCAGAGTTTCTAAAATTGGTTACTCACCATTTTCGTGGGGACAAATATCACAGCTTCCGCAGATTTATAAAGAATTTGGGATTGAACTGATAATGTTTTATCGAGGAATCAATTCTATTGACAGCCCTAAAGCTGAATTTTTATGGATCGGAGCTGATGGAACTGAAGCTGTTTCTTCACGTTTTTCAACCATGCCAAGATATAATTTCTACTTTTACATTTATCGCCCGGTAATTCACAACGAGTTTCCATCTGATGTTGAGTATAAATGGTCAAAGGGCGGACAACCATTCCATTTTGCTGATCATAACCTTGCTGGGGAAGATTATTTTATCATTAATCAAGCGGATGGTTATTACCCCGAAAATATCAAACCGCAAGTTGAAAAAATTATTAAAGATCAGGTAAATGATTTTACTACTCCGCATGTAATTTGGATGGAGGGACATGATTCGAGCGGTCCGAATATTAAAACTGTTGGAATAATTAAAGATATCAAAAAGATTTTTCCTAATCTGAACGTTATTCATTCAACTTTAGAAGATTACACTAAAGCACTATTGGAAAGTATTGATGTCAACACTCTTACAAAGGTTTATGGTGAAAGAAGAAGTGCACAATTTGATATGCGAAGCGGAAATCTTTACGGTTATACAACTTCTGCAAGAATGTATCTTAAGCAGAAAAACTTCGAAGCTGAAAAGTGGATTCAATTTTACGCCGAGCCGTTCAACGTATTTTCTAAAATGCTGGGGAGGGACGCTTCTGACGAATATTTAGAGATGGCATGGAATCTTATCATACAAAATTCCTCACACGATTCTATTGGCGGATGCAGTCTTGATGAAATTCACGATGATATGATGAACCGATACAAACAAGCAATTGAAATATCGAAAGGAGTGTTTGAAAGATCGGCAAAGCATATTGTTAAAAATGTAGACATGACTAAATTAGAATCGAATGAGAATATTTTCTTAGTCGCTTTAAATCCGAACAATTATTTGAGAAACGAATTAGCAGAATGTTTTGTAGATATTCCAGAAGAATTTGATAAGGGGGATTTTCAGATACTTGATGTTAATGGCAACGAAATCGAAAAGCAAATTTTTAATATTGAACATCATCAGCCTGTTCTTGAGCAGCTAATCGACCGTCCGATGTATTTTGATATGATGAGATACAATTGCATAATTGATTTGAAAGATATTCCGGGATTTGGATATACGACTTATACAGTTCGACCATGTCAAAAGTCAAAAGTCAAAAGTCAAAGATATATTGCATCAACT
>JBGSOQ010000447.1:0-9575 GCA_041739035.1 Ignavibacteriaceae bacterium
ATTAGAAGAGAATAGCTATCATTATACTTTTCACAAATAAGATAGTGTCTGGCAAGCTCTACTTTACTGAACTGCGGAAAATTCTGATGGATCGTTTTAGCTATTTTCTCGTGATGTTTTTTCTTATTTGGAATTTGTGAATAAATAAAATTCTTTATCCCATCCGATGAGAAATTCATTCCCATTTGTGACTGCGATTGTAGGACATGTTTACGTTGAAGATCTTCAACAATCTTTGCTAATATATCTTCTGAATAACCAGTCAATTGAATCAATATTTTATTGTCAGGTGTAATCTCAAAAGATGATAAAGTTATGGAAATCTTTATTTCGTCATCGGTCAACGATTTATATCGAATATTATAGATTTCTTCATACAGGTTTACAAGTATCTTCTCAGCCCTTTCATCCGAAATAACTTTTATCCCATCATACTCAAATCTGATTATTTGCAGCAAGACTAAGTCTCTTAAGAACTCAATCACATTTCCCGGAAGAAAATCGGCGTGCTGCATTATCAGCTGCTGTACTTCCTCAAGCGGAAAAAAATCAGCATAAGTTTTATGTAATAGCTCATCAATTTGAACTGTAGTGAAGGAAGTTAGATCGAGTAGAATTGAATTATTTATAAATCCCGTCACATAATCCAAATCAGATTTTTCGGTTAAAATTACATGACATCCGTTAACCTGGAAAACGGGAAATATTTCTTTAAAAACTTCTAGTGTAAAACTATCGTACAAATTAAAATCATCAAGCAGAAGTATAAATCGACCAAGAGAAGTGACCTTGTTAACCACTAATTTCAGATCGACAGCAAGATTTTCAGAATTATTACTAAGAATCTTTTCCGCCAAGGCAAGTGTATCGGATGGCAACTTATCAAAGATAAATTCATTAAATATTAATTTATTTAAAAAGAATTTTACGAGTCCAAATCCTGTTTTTGTTCTGTCATTAGATAATTGAACAACATTTTCATGCCGGGCATAAATTTCCTGAGATACAGCTGTCTTGCCGCTTCTTTCAAAACCTCTAATTACTATTATTTCGCCGGACGATGGTGTACTTACATATCGATTTACAATGTTTAGTATATCGGTTCTATCGGAAAAAACTTTTATTGGAACCCAATCTTGATATAATTCGCGGCTAGTCGGAATATTTAAATCATACAAAATCTGAATTGTCGTAAAATATCTTTCTTCGGGACTTTTGTTTAGAAGCTTCTTAACAACATGAATGAGTTCATCCGAATACCTTGTTTCTGGAAATTCAAAATCCCTCTCAACATGTTCCTTATAAATTTCAAGCTGATCTTGAGATTGAAAAGGAAATTTTTTGTAAATAAGCTGATAAAGAAGTATTCCTAAAGAATATAAATCAATGCGATGATCCTGTGGTTCTTTTTTAAGAATTTCCGGGGCAAGATATTCTGCTGTTCCGGTTACATTATTATTTGTTTCTTCATCTTGTGAACGAGCAAAGCCAAAATCTATTAATTTAATAAACGGCTTCCCATTCATTTTGGCCACAAGAATATTTTCCAGCTTCAGATCATAATAAATGTATTTTGATTGATGAAGATAGAATAGAACCGAGCAAATCTGTATTAAAATTTCTTTAAGTATCGGCTCGCCGCCAATTGGATATGAGCCCAATTCACTTGCTTCAAAAAACTCCATAGACAAATATTTAGATCCAACAGAAACCGGCTCATTATCTGAAATTTCAACAACAGTTCCGCGCTCATAAGCTCGAATTATATTGGGGTGATCAAGTTTTTGGATGGTCTGAAATTCAGCTTTAAATATCTTGCTTTCTTCCTCAGATGAATTTGGCGACAAAACTTTTAATGCAATATTTTTTCCGGCTTGTTCTAAATCTTCGCACAAATAAACCGCACTTCTGCCCTGTCCTAATTTTTTATTAATTATAAATCTTTGGTTTATCATTTTTTCAACTGGGGATTAAAATATATTTTGATTTTCTGACCTAAATCATTTGCCGAGTAAAGAGTAAGTATTAAAGATATTCCCGGAAATAATATCATCCACCAGGCATTCTTCAAATAATTTTGGCCTGCATCAATCATGCTGCCCCATGAAGGATGGCTGCTGCCGGTTCCCAAACCTAAATAACTTAATGCGGCTTCAGCAAGAATTACCCCGCCAAAAAGAAAAACGAGATTTACTACTATCGGGGTAAGCAAAATTGGTAACACTTCCTTGAATAGCAGCTGCCTTTGTGATAGTCCGATCATTCTTGCCGAAATAAAAAAATCTTTTTGCTTAAGTGAAATAACTTCACTCCTAACAATTTTGAATAAACTCATCCAGCCTGAAAATCCCAAAACAATAATCACAGCAAGCATAGAATTCCCGAATAATGCAAGGATGATTATAATTAAAAATATTGCCGGGAATGAAAGAAATGTATCGGTTAATCTATTCAGCGTCAAATCTACTCCGCCGCCAAAATAGCCGGATGCAGATCCTAGTATAAAACCAATTAGAAAGGAAAGCAGGACGGAACATACACCGACAAAAATTGATATCCTTGCTCCGTAAACTAAACGAGCAAAAATATCTCTACCGAACTCATCTGTTCCGAGTAAGAAGAATTTCTTGTTTAGCGTTGGAACTATTTGTTTTGCTTTTAAACTATCAACGGAAATTCCAACCGCATTTTGATTTTGGAAGTATCGGATTTTTCCTCCGAGTTGGATACTATCAACAAAAACCAAATCCTCATCAAAAGCGGATTTAACCACTATCTTTTTCAATTCTATAAATTTATCGAATCTTGAAGGTTCTTTCCCAGAAATTTGCTCAAATTTTAAAAATATTACTTTGCTAAAGGGCGGGAGAAGTTTTGTTATCCCAATATTTTTTTGAAAATCCGGGTGTGTGTACGAAATTAAAGGAGAGAATATGAAAACTAAAAAAAGTGTTCCTATCACCAGCGAAGAAAAATCTAACTTGGATTGAAAGATTTTCGTATCCTTAACTTTAAAGAAAATTATAAGAGGCAGAATAATTATTAGAGCACCAGAGGCGAAATGATCGATAAGATCAAAATTTAACTGGTTGATAGCATTCGAGAAATCTGAAAAAATTAAAATTATGTAAGAAAAGAAAAGTGAAATTATTTTAATAATAAAAAGAAATCTTATGATTATCAGAGTGAGGCAAAACGCTATAAATAAATGCCAGATTTTAAGATTAAATTTCATTTAATTTAGAATATCTTTGATTAATCTTTTATCAATTCTCGCTTTGATAATATCAGCCGCAAGGTTACTAAGTATCACCAAAATACCAGCTGTTAAAGTACACCCGATTATCAGGGGATAGTCGCGCAAAAAGATTGCATTAACTGCTAATCTGCCCATACCTGGCAGCCCAAAAATTACTTCTGTAATCAGCGCACCTCCCAATAATGCTCCAAGTTCAACTCCGGCTGCAGAAACTAAAGGACCGACAGCATTTGGCATAACATGTTTAAGCATAATTGTTTTCTCATCATATCCATTTGCCCTTAAATCAATTACGAAAGGTTTATTCAAAATCTCTTCAAGACTATCTCTTAAATAGCGGAAAAATACTGCAATTCCTCCCAAAGAAAGTGTAACGACAGGTAAAATTAGATGTAAAGCATAGTCTGTTGCTTTTCCAATTCCGGAAAATGAGTCAAAGTCAAACGAACGAAGTCCAGAAGATGGCAGTAAATTTAATATCTCCGAAAAAAGAAGTATAAGAAATACTCCAACTACGAAAGCCGGCAAAGCATATAAAATCAAATTCACTTTTGTTAAAGTTCTATCCAAGGATCGATTTATTTTCTTTACAGCTAACAGGGCTAACAATCCACCGACAACAATCTGGATAAAAAAGCTGATGAGCGAAAAAATTATGGTGAATGGCAAATATTGAAAAACCACATCGAGGACAGGTTCGCGATAATTATAAGATATCCCAAAATCACCTCTAATTAAATTTAGCAGAAAAGATTTATATTGATCGAAAATACTGCTATTAAGGTTGAAAGATTCCCTTACTTTATCAGCGATTTCCGTACTTAGCTCCGGCGATATGAATTTTTGAACTGGATCTCCCGGAGAAATTCTTAGAATTATGAATATGAACGTCGTCATTAAGAAAAGCACAACCAACGAGGTTGATAATCGTCTTACTATAAGTACAATAAAATCTTTATTCATAATTGACTAATACTATGATCATCTTTTTAAAGCTGGATAGAATCTGAAATAATCTTAATAAATTTGCCAGTAAATTATTATTTTGTAAAACAATTACAAAAGAAATGTCTCTCAAATGCTAACTGCCAGTATTGATAAAGTAATCTTGAATAGAGGAAAATCTCAAATTGTGCTATTAAGCAATGTTGAGTTTGAGCTTGAGAAAAATAAGATTTATACTATTGTTGGAAAAAACGGAACAGGCAAATCAACTTTTATTAAAACTTTAACCGGCTTGCTGGATAAGAGATTTTACTCGGTGTACGGTAAAGTAATTTTTGAGGGGAAAGATTTACTGTCGCTAGATTACGAGGAACTAAGATTAATTCGTAAGCAAAGAATAAAATATGTTTTTCAAGACGCCAGAAACAGTTTTGATCAACTAAAAAAATTTAAATACTATTTCAACAGTTTAAATGTCACAACTGCACAAATCGATGATGTCTTGGCTTATTTCCTCCTCCCAAAATCAAAGGAGCTGCAAAAACTCCATCCCTACGAAGTTAGCGGCGGGATGACTCAAAGGATAAGCCTTGCACTTGCGCTTCTGGCAAAACCTGCTTTAATAATACTCGATGAACCCACATCGGGAATTGATTCTGCAATAGCGAACTTGTTTTTGCTAAGGTTAAAGGAGTTTGTACGAGATAATTCAAATTCGGTATTGCTTGTAACGCAGGATTTAAGCTTTGCAAATATGATTAGTGATAAAATGGCATTGCTGACAAATAGAAAATTCACACAATTTCTTCCTCCGGAAGAGTTTTACAAGTCGCAGGAAAATATTCTTGCAGATGATCTTATCAACTCATATTTGCAGCTAGCAGTATGAACAAAATCATCGAAGCAATTAATATTTCCTATTGTGTGAAGGTTAAAAACTCAACCGGTTCCGTTATTGAGAAAATAATTTTAGATGATGTTTCTTTCAGCTTGTATAAAGAAAAAATCCTTGGAATTGCTGGTGAATCCGGAAGCGGTAAGACAACTTTGGCAAAGGTTCTTGCCGGAATTCTTATACCCACATCCGGGACAATTTCCTTGAACCTTGATGATGATTGGAAAAATAGAAATACGAAACCAATTCAAATTCTTTTCCAAAACAACGGTGAAATATTAAATCCTTTAAGAGAAATTAACGCTGTGTTAGATGAAGCAATTAAAATTAGATTTGGAAACAGCGAGGATGAATCAAAAAAAAAGATTCTCAATGCGGTAAACCTAACTGAAAATTTATGGAGCAGAAAGGGGTTTGAGCTAAGCGGCGGAGAACAGCAAAGAGCTGCCCTGGCGAGAGTACTATCGGTTCAGCCGGAAATATTAATTTTAGATGAGCCATTCTCTGCACAAGACCCAATATCGCAGCTGAATCTTTTAAATCTTTTCAAATCAATTAATCAAGAATATAAAATTACAATGATTTGTATCTCCCATAACTTAAAAGTTTTGAGAGCGCTTTGTGACGATGTGATTGTTATGTACAAAGGAATAATTGTTGAAAAAGGTGAGGTAAAAAGTACACTTGAAAATCCTCAACATCCTTATACAAAATTTCTATTGATGGCTGAAGATTATAAATTAAAGTACGATGAAATTCAAAACGAACTTGAATTACTTAATGAATGAACAAAACAAACGTAATCCGACTACTAGAAGCAAGCAAAATTCCCCACGAAATTAAAACTTATGAAGTTGATGAAAATGACTTGAGCAGAACCTCGGTCGCTCAGAAAATTGGAGTTGCTGAGGAGATTGTTTTCAAAACCTTGGTGGCAGAAGGAGATAAAACTGGAGTAATCGTTTTCTGCATTCCAGTCAATGCTGAACTCAATTTAAAGAAAGCTGCATCAATCAGCAAAAACAAGAAAGTTGAGCTAATCTCTGTAAAAAATCTTTTGGCTGTTACGGGCTATGTCCGCGGTGGCTGTTCGCTGATTGGGATGAAGAAAAAATACACTACCTTTATTGATGAAACCGCACAATTTTTTGATAATATTTATTTTTCGGCGGGAACTAGAGGAATGCAAGTTGGGCTTCATCCGGATCATTTACAAAAAATCACAGATTCTACTTTTGCCGATTTACTATAGTTATGTTCAAATCAAAGTGTTTTTTGGAAGACAGTATTTAAGTATATTTCGCCACAATTTTTAGGAGATAAAATGGCTAAACAACAATCATTTGCAGATAAAGCAAAAGCAAAAAAGAAAGACTCTCACGTAAATGTTAAAGTCATCAAAGCAACAAAAACCGAGAAAGGTTCCTACAAGTTCAGCGAGAAGTTTGTAAAGCTTGATGATATTAGCAAGGTGACAACAATAAAGTAAAAAATTTTCATAATGTGAAAAAGTAGAAGCTCCGCGCAAACGGAGCTTTTTTATTACCTATATTGGCTTGACAAAACCATCTTTATTCAAACAACTCCAAGCTTAAGCTTCCTTCAAGTTCAAGTAATCTTTCTTTGAGAGAAATTCCGCCAGAGTAGCCCCCAAGCTTTCCATTAGAAGCTACAACTCTGTGACAAGGAATGATTATTGGCGCATGATTTGTACTGTTTGCCCTTCCAACAGCTCGCATCGCATTCTCATTTCCGAGCTTAACAGCAATTGCTTTGTATGTCATTAATTTTCCATAAGGAATTTTAAAGAGCTCGTTCCAAACTTTTTTCTGAAACTCCGTTCCCTCAACATCAAGAGAAACGGTAAACTTTTTTCTTTCTCTGTTAAAATATTCTTTAAGTTCATTAAAAATGTTGAACATGTAAGGATCATCAGGGTGAAGCTTTGTTAAGGAGGCCGATTTAATTTTAGCTTCTTTATCGTTCAAATAAATTCTTCGAATGCCTTTTTGCGAAGTAAAAACTTTAAAGTGGATTCCAGAAATCTTAAGGAAAGAATAATATAGATTGTCTTGGCTTTTCATGAAATAGATCAATTAACTGATTACAATTTATGAAAAAGAACAAAAAAGGGGAAATAGTATTACTTAAGCCTCCAAGGTTTCGTATTCTACAGCTAAGTCACAAAGCTTGGAGGTTTCAACCAATGAAAGCCAAATTAAGCAGCAACAACTTCAATTGCCGGATTAATATCTCTTCTTAGCAAACCCTCAATAGCACGCAAAGTGCCATTAATTGAGCTTGGGCAGCTCCCGCATGCACCTTGATATTTAATCAGAACCTTGTAACCATCTAAACCCAATACTTCCAAACCGCCGCCGTCACCAGCTAATGCTGGTCGAACTCTATTATCTAAGATGTCATTAATTTGCTTTAAAAGTTCATTGTCATTCTCATCAAGAGGCCTAGAATCTTTTTCTTTGGGAATCGAATTTTTATCAAAAGTTCTTAGAAAATTGATTAAAGGTTTCTGTATTTGCCCCCAGTTCAATTCTTTAGTTTTTTCAATTGTAATGAATTTATCTGTGTAAAACACAGAAACAACACCAGGGATTTCGAAAACTCCCGAAGCAAGAGGATCAACGACGGCCTCCTCTTTATTTCCAAAATGTCTTCTTTCAGTTTTTAAAAGATTCTCATTCAAAATAAATTTTAATGCATGCGGATTTGGTGTCAAATCAACATCTTCAACTTTTAGCATTCTTTTCTCCTAATAATTGTGCAGTAAAAAATACGGTTTAATGGCAAATGCTTCAAGTCCATTTTATTATTTCAGACCGTAATAGGCATTTATTACCGTAAAAACATTAATTTGATCAAAGAAATTCAAAAATGGTTGCAAAATGAAAAATATTCTCGTTGTTTTCACCGGCGGTACTTTTTCTATGATGATAGATAAAAAAACCGGCGCTGCAGTACCAAGATTTTCTGGTGCAGAGTTATTAAGAAAAATTCCGGCGGCTAAAAAACTTGCGCAGATAACTTGTTACGATTTTGGGAAATACCCTGGACCTCACATGACACCACAGCTTATGTTTGAACTTTCGCAAACAATTAAAAAATTAATTTCCAAAAATAAATTTGACGGTGTAATTGTAACTCACGGAACCGATACTCTCGAAGAAACAGCATATTTACTTGATTTAACTATTAAAACAAAAATCCCAATAGTGGTTATAGGTTCTATGAAAAACAGTTCGGAACATGATTGGGATGGACCTAAAAACTTAATTGATGCAATTCATGTATGTATTAATCCAAATTGTAAAAATATTGGAGTGCTTGTTTGTCTCAATGGAGAAATAAATGCAGCAAGCGAAGTAACAAAAATTTATACTGAACAAATTGACAGCTTTCGCAGTTTAGATTTTGGAGCACTCGGTTTTATTGAGGATGGGAAAGTGATTCTTAACCGTTTTCCAAGAAATCTTGAGACTATTAAAACAAAAAAAGTTGTTTCTAATGTTGATTTGCTAACTGTTTATGCCGGTATGGATGAAAAATTTTTCCATTTCTCAGCCGACAGCAATGTTGAAGGATTGGTTGTAGAGGCTTTGGGTGTGGGAAACGTTCCCCCTGCAGCCTTTGACGGAATAAAATATATAATTGACAAGAAAATACCCGTGGTATTGGTGTCGCGCTGTCCGGCTGGCGAAACTCTTGATATTTATGGATACCCTGGGGCTGGAAAATGGCTCAATAAAATCGGGGTGATATTTGCTGATTATCTAAATGGTCAAAAAGCCAGAATAAAATTAATGCTGGCACTTGGAATGACGAGAAATCAAAAAAAGTTGCGACAGTTATTTTTTTGAATCACTTGCTTGCCTGCTAATTTAATTTCTACATGCCTTTGTTTAATTCCACATCTATTTTTTCAAAAAGCCATATTTCTTGATATGCTTATAAGCAAGATATCCCACAGCGCCGACTTGCATCATTCCCAGCGCATATTTAAAAGGATTTAATCTTGAGTCTTCTAAATATTTTTGATAAAGCGGGAGAGTCATATTATCAAAATTAATATCTGATTGAAACTTTTCCTGGACTGAATTTGAAATAGCATAAGATGTCCACAACCACTGAGTGCTCGGATCAGTATTGAGCAGAAATGATTTATTTAAGTTTTGCAGATCAAGATAAAAGTCTAAATCATCAAGTAAAGATAAGGGATGTTTATTTAATTGGATTGAATGGAAGTGAATGCTGAGACTATCGGCTGTATTCTGCGAAAGAGTAATGCTCGACATTATCACAAAACTTAAAAGGATTTTTGTAAAAATGTTCATTTTAATCGCTCGACTTGCAGTTAAAAACAAAAAAGGAAATTCAAATCACCATTTCCTCTAAATCAACCTTCACAGCTTCCTTAACTTGTCTGCCAAGAAATAATTCCGCAACTTCTTGAAATTTGGT
>JBGSOQ010000002.1:0-4595 GCA_041739035.1 Ignavibacteriaceae bacterium
AAAGAGAAGATCAACAAAATTATTTGGCAAAAATTTGAAAGCTTCAAACAGATCAGAATGAACAATTTTATCCGTTATATCTTTTACCTGAAGAGGTTTTAGAGGAGTTATTAAATTTTGTTCGAGTCTTTTTTTTTCAGAAGAATCGAGCGTTAGAGTTTTGTTCCGCGTATTTTTTTTTGGTGTGTTAGTGCTTTTTTGTCGTTCTGATTTCATGAAGGAAATTTACTGTATTTTTCTTTTATTACCTCCAATTCTTCAATAACTTGCTCAAATTTTTTAGATAGTTCTTCTGATAATTCCTTAGTTCTTCCATTTAGATTATTTTCCTTGGCAAATGCTTCAATCTCTTCGCAGGTGACTGCTATTGAGTTAATTCCCAAAGTCATACTGCTGCCTTTTAATTTGTGAGAATAAAAGTACAAATTTTTACTGTCACAGTTATCACTTGCAGAATTGATGTGTTTAATCATCAGCGGTAATTCCTGAATATACACTTCCAACAATTCGCCGAAGAAAGCTGCATCATTTGCAGAATTAATATCTTTTAAGAATAAAATGTCTGATTCTTCAACTACAGAAACTTTATTCTTCACACTCGAAGGTTTGAATGAACCGCATTTGTCACCATTTATTTTTTCGCCCCAAAAAATTAATATTCTTTGCAGTTCCTCCATTCTGATAGGTTTACTTATGAAATCATCTAATCCGGCGGTAAGACATTTTTCTTTATCTTCCTTCATGGCATTAGCCGTCATGGCAATAATTTTAGGACACTTTCCAAATGATCTTGCTTTGCGAATGTTTTTTGAAGCCGTAATTCCATCCATTTCCGGCATCAATAAATCCATAAATATTAAATCATAAGGAATTTTATTAGTTACCTCAACAGCCTCATAACCATTTGCAACAACATCAGTTCTATAACCAATTCGTTCCAAAATTCTTTGAGCCACCTTCTGGTTAACAACATTGTCTTCGGCTATTAGTATTTTCATCGGATATTTTTGCGCAAGATTATCGGCAACCTGGAACGGTTTAAATCTTTTGTTATTACAATTTGATTTAACATTTTCTCCAAGAACAGTTAAAATAGCCTCGTACAATTGTTTTTGCTTAATTGGCTTTGTTAAAAATGCAGATATGTTCAATGATTCTCTATCTGTTAAGTGATCTTTTTTACCGACTGAAGTCAGCATTATTATTGGCAGCAGGGATGAGGAATATAAACTTCTAATCTCGCGTGCAAGCATAATTCCGTCAATTTCAGGCATTACATAATCAAGTAAAGCCAGATCAAATGCTTCGCCGCTTTTTATGATGTTGATAGCTTCACGAGGATCGCAGGAAAGTACTGTTTTCATTCCCCAAAGCTCAGTTTGTGCGCTGAGTATTTTTCTGTTAGTTAAGTTGTCATCAACAATCAATACTTTTTTCCCATTCAGAACCGGATTTTGGCCCTTGAAATAAATTTTGGATTGAGTAATGATAGCTTCTGCTTGAATTGTAAAATAAAATGTTGTTCCTTCGTTTATTTTACTTTCAACACGCATTGTACCATCCATCAGCTCAACAAGCTTACGGCTAATTGCTAATCCTAATCCAGTTCCGCCATAATTTCGTGTTGTTGATGCATCAACCTGGCTGAATGATTGAAAAAGTCTTCCCATTTTATCATGGGGAATACCAATTCCGGTATCTGAAATTGAAAATTCTATTGTGTATTTTTCATTTTCTGATTTAACGGCAGCGGCTTTAACAAAAACTTCACCTTGCTCGGTAAACTTAATTGCATTGCTGATAAGATTTGTCAGAACCTGTCTTAAGCGAGTTACATCCCCATTTATTGTAACAGGCGTATTATTTTCAATCAGGTAAGCTAAGTCTAATCCTTTCTCTGCAGCTTTCGAAGCTAGCAAATCTAGTGAATCCTCAATACAGTCTCTTAAATCGAAAGGTTGAGTCTCAAGTTCGAGTTTACCTGATTCGATCTTAGAATAGTCAAGAATATCGTTTATAACCACAAGAAGCTGATCGCCGCTTAATCGGATTGTTTCAACAAAATCTTTTTGCTCTTCGTTTAGGCAAGTATCAAGTAAAAGTCCTGTCATACCAATTACTCCATTCATTGGAGTGCGAATCTCATGACTCATCAGGGCGAGAAATTCACCTTTGGCCTTAACGGCTTTTTCCGCCTTAATAACTGCTTCGTCGAGTTCCTTGTTCTTTTTAAGCAGTTCTTCTTTGAATTTATCTCTTTTGATTACCGCACCAAGAGTAGATGCCATTGCAATTAATAATGATTCTTCGCTGTCTGTCCAGATTCTATCTGTGTGACATTCATCAAATCCAATAAATCCCCAATATTGATCATCAACCAAAATCGGAACAAGAATTATGGACTTAATGCTTTGATCTATAAAAACTTTTTGAACATCTCGACGCAGATCTTTGATTACATATTTCATGGTCAAACCATTTGTGAAATATTCATATAAATCTAATGGTTTGAATCTGTTATAAGAAAGTCTTTGCAATGAATTATCGTCCAACTGAGAAATTGAAGGATCGGAAGCCCATTCGTAACGAATCGAAAAATACATTTCACCTGTTTCGAGATCTGTTTTGTGTTCATAAATGTATACGCGGTCAACTTCGGCAGATTTACCAAGAATTTCTAGTGCATCCAGGTAACCGGATTCATAATCTAAAGTGCTTATCATAGCCTTAGTAGCATCAGAAATTCCGAGAAGCAGTTTATCCTTTTTTAATAGAAGTAGTTCACTGGCCTTTCTCGCTGTTATATCTCTGAATATCGTAAGTAAATATTTTTTGCCATTCACATCATCTATAAATGAATTCGATATTTCAAAATCTAATGTATTCTTATTCCAAAGTGTTACGGTTTTTTCTGTTTTTTGCTCGAATGTATCTCTACTAAAATTTTCTAAGTATCTACCAATAACTCGATCCGAAGATTCAGGAGAATACATTGTAGAAAGGGGCGAACCTTCAAGCTCTTTTTTAGGTTTTCCAACCATTTGAGCATAAGCATCATTGCACATAATAATAATGCCGGTCTCGTCTGTTAACCGCATGCCATCGGATGACTTTTCCCAGATAACTTTAAAAATATTATCCGCACTTGTTATTTTTTCTTCAAATGATATTTCCATTTACCTTGCTTACATGATTTTGAGCCTGATTTAACAACAAGTTATCTAATAGATCATTATTCAGCCAGATTGGAGCAAAAACTATTCCACGAATTCAATTAGGAAATCTTTTAATAACAAGCGTTTGTGAATTTGAAACATTGCCAATTACGTAAGATTAATTGCTAAAATCTCTTAAAACTTTCCTTGATTGCAGAGGGTTTATTCTCTAATTTTGAGCACTATTTTTTAAACATTTAAGGCGGTTCTTATGTCCAAAACTATTGTTGCAATGCCCGGCGATGGCATTGGTAAAACTGTTCTACCGGAATCAATTAGAGTTTTAGATGCGGTTGGTTTTGATGCCAATTATGTAAATGCAGATATTGGCTGGGATTTTTGGTGTAAGGAAGGAAATGCATTACCTCAGAGGACCATTGATCTAATCAAACAACATAAAATAGGTTTGTTTGGTGCAATTACTAGTAAACCAAAAGATGCGGCTGAGAAAGAACTTGATCCATCATTAAAAGGTAAAGGCTTACAATATTTCAGTCCAATAGTTGGAATGCGCCAGCACTTCGAGCTGGATCTTTGTGTGCGCCCATGTAAATCATTCCTTGGAAATCCGCTTAATTTTATAAGAAAAACTGATGAGGGGAAATTTGAAGAACCCGTTGTAGATACTGTGATATTTCGCCAAGGAACCGAAGGACTTTACTCAGGTGTTGAATGGACAAATCCTTCAAAAGTTGTTAGAGACGCCTTCGAAACTCACCCCAAAATGAAAACATTTAAAAATGTTCCAAGCGAAGATATGGCTATTTCAACTAGGATTGTGACTCGTAAAGTAACTCAACGCCTAATTCGTGAAGCATTTGAATATGCCAAAAAATATGGATATAAAAATGTAACGGTTTGTGAAAAGCCAAATGTTCTCCGCGAAACTTCAGGGATGATGTGGAGCGAAGCAAGAATAATTGCAAAGGATTATCCCGGCATTGATTTGTGGGACACTAACATCGATGCTCAAATGATGTGGCTTACTAAAAATCCTGAAATTTATGGTGTGATAGTTTCTGAAAACATGTTCGGCGATATTATTAGCGACGGTTTTGCTGGATTAGTTGGCGGTTTGGGCTTTGCCTGCAGTGCAAACATCGGTAAAGAATATGCAGTCTTTGAACCGACTCACGGTTCAGCTCCTAAATATCAAGAGCTTAATCCTTCAATAGTAAACCCCATTGCAATGATTTTAAGCGCTTGTATGATGTTAGATCATATCGGTGAAACTGAAAAAGCGATAAAGATTCGTAATGCAATTGCTTTGGTAGTGAAGGAAGGAAAAGTAAAAACCTATGATATGATGAAGCTTAAAGGCGGTCCCGATGTATTTTCAAAGGGAGCATGCACTACGCAGCAAATGACAGATGAGATAAT
>JBGSOQ010000019.1:0-5675 GCA_041739035.1 Ignavibacteriaceae bacterium
ATTATTTACACAATTGTAATCGCCGGCTTAATACCTGCACAGGAAAAATTATCGTTAACTGTTGAAGAAGCAATTGATCTGGGACTTAAAAACAGCAAAACGCTTAATTCATCTTTGGCAAGATGGAAATCCAGCGAAGTAAAGCTTAAAGAAGTAAACGCTTCACGACTTCCTTCACTTAAGTTTAGCGCAGGATACACTCGATTAAGTAAGGTTGATCCATTTAACATCATTACACCATTTGGAAATTTTGAAATATCACCATCAATTCTGGATAACTATCAAACAAAATTAACGCTTGCACAGCCTCTATTCACCGGATTTAAATTGAAAAGCAGCAGCGACATTGCTGAATATTCTGCAAATGCATCGCAAGAAGATTTCAACAAAGATAAAAACGAATTAGTATTTAATATTAGAAATGGATACTGGGGATTGTTCAAAGCAGAACAGATAAAAAAGGTAATTGACGAAAACGTTCTTCAAGTTAAAGCTCATCTCACGGATGCTCAAAATCTTCTCGATCAGGGAATGCTAACTAACAATGATGTGCTCAAAATTGAAGTTCAATACAACGATGCATTGCTTAGACAGATTGATGCTAATAATAATCTTGAACTTGCCAGAATTGCTCTTAATAGTACGATGGGAATTCCATTAACCACAGAAATTGGAATAGCATCGTCAACAGGTAAAACGACAGAAGGATATGATGAGGTCGATGTTTTAGTCACTCGCGCTTTTACTAGAAGATCGGAAGTAAAATCCGCAAACTTTAGAATTCAAGCAAGCGAAAGCGGTGTAACATTAGCTCAATCAACTTGGTATCCACAAATCTTTTTATTTTCAAACCTTTATTACAGCCGGCCTAATCAACGAATTGTTCCAGCAAAAGATCAATTTAAAGAAACATGGGATGCAGGCGTTTCACTTAGCTGGGATATTTGGAATTGGTTGTCTACCTCGTATCAAACCCAGCAGGCGGAAGCGAATTTAATTCAAACTCAAGAGGGACTTGGAATTTTAAAAGATGCTATCACGCTTGAGGTTACACAGAATTATCTTACTGTGGATCAAAATAAAAGAAAAATTGAAATTTCGGAGATTGGAGTAAAACAGGCACAAGAAAATATGAGGATTACCTCTGAACGATTTAAGCAGGGACTTACAACAAGTTCCGAAGTAATTGATGCCGAAGTTGCTTTGCTTCAGGCAAAAACAAATTATACTAATTCTTTAGTTGACTACGAACTATCAAAAGCAAAACTTGATAAATCAATCGGTAAATAAAAATTTAATTATTTGGAGAAATAAATTATGAAGCGATGGAAAGTAATTGTTTCGGTACTGGCGATTCTTGTAATCATAGTAGCCGTGCTGTTTATGAACAAACAAAAAATGGCTGCTACAACAGCCGGTGGTATACAGGATGTTTATTATGTCTCGGTTGATAAAGTTTCAAAGAAAGATCTTTCGGAAACTTTATCACTTGTGGGAAATATTTCTGCTAATAATGATGTTAATATTATTTCTGAGACAGCCGGAAAAATTACAGCCGTGTTTGCAAAAGTAGGAGACTATAAACAAGCCGGCTCGGTTCTCTTTCAAGTTGATGATGAATTAAAGAAAGCCGCTTTCATGAGTGCTGAAGCAAATTATGATAAGGCAAAAAAAGATTATGAGAGATTTAAATCTCTGCATCAGCAAAACTCGGTTACTGATTCTCAGTTGGATCAGGCAAAGCTTGGTGCCGCCGTTGCCGAGGCACAATATATAACAGCAAAAAGACAATTGAATGACACACAAATAAAAACGCCGATATCAGGTTATGTATCAGCGCGTTACGTTGATATAGGTTCGATGGTTCAAGGTGCACCGCAGTCAACTCTTGTTGCCAACATAGTTGATATCAGCAGATTAAAAGTGAAGCTTAACCTCGCTGAACAAGATGCATTTCTTGTTAAAACTGGCGATCAAGTAAAAGTCACAGTCGATGTTTATCCGGGTGCAACATTTAACGGAAGGATAGAATCAATTAGTTCTAAAGGTGACGAGTTGCACACTTACCCTGTAGAGATTATCATAAAAAATGAAAACGCTCATCCGCTTAAAGCAGGTATGTTTGCTCGAGTTGAATTTACTTCAATAAAAAGTAGAGAAACTATCGTTATCCGGCGCGAGTCCTTGGTTGGAAGCATAAAGGAACCGCAGGTTTTTGTTATTGAAAACGGGATTGCGAAGCTGCGCAATTTAACAGTTGGTGACCAATCGGGAATTTATGTTCAAGTATTGCGAGGACTTAAGGAAGGTGAAACGATTGTTGTAAATGGGCAAAATAACTTGGTGGATAATCTAAAAGTAGAAATACTTAATAAGTAAAAAGGATTTTTTAAATGACAATTACAGAATTATCAATAAAAAGACCATCGCTTGTAATCATTGTATTCTCTGCGTTGATTGTACTAGGTTTTTTTGCTTTTCGCCAGTTGAAATATGAATTACTGCCGAAAATTTCTCCGCCCATTATAACAATTACAACTATTTATCCTGGCGCATCTCCAAATGAAGTTGAAACCGGCGTTACCAAGCCGATTGAAGATGCTGTTTCAGGAATGGATAAAGTATCTGATGTGCGTTCCACATCGTCTGAAGGTGTATCGTTTGTTATTGTAGAACTGTTGCAATCAGCTAATACGGATTTTTCTCTTCAGGACGCACAAAGAAAAGTTGGACAGATTACATCAAAACTTCCTTTAGGCACAAAAACTCCAACAATTTCTAAGTTCGCCCTTGATGAAATCCCCATATTAAGAATGGGTGTTTCTGCCGATATGGAGTCAAGAGCTTTATATCAATTTACGAAAGATAAACTCCAGCCTTTACTTTCGCGTGTACCGGGAGTTGGGCAGATTGCACTTCTCGGCGGAGAAGAACGCGAAATAAAAGTTAATTTAGATTTGCAGAAACTTCGAGCGTACGGTTTATCAATTCCGCAAGTTACCCAAGTAATTAAAACAGCCAACCTGGATTTCCCAACCGGTAAGATCAAAGATGAAAACGGTCAGTTTATTGTTCGTATTGCCGGAAAATTAACATCGGTAGATGATTTAAAAAATCTTACAATTGGAGAATCAAGATCAGGCGGCGAAATTAAGCTTTCTGCCGTAGCTGAAGTTGAAGATGGAATTAAAGATTACACAAACCTTGCACGGATTAATTTTCGTAATACTATCGGTATTATTCTGCAGAAACAAAACGACGCAAATGCGGTTGAGGTTTCAAGACTTGTAAGAAATGAAATTCAAAGAATTGAAGACGTTTACAAGGAAAATAACTTGAAATTTGAAATTGCTCAGGATGGTTCACTTTTCACAATAGATGCAGCCAACGCGGTAAAGGAAGATCTTGCTCTAGCTGTTGTACTCGTTGCAATTGTGATGTTAATGTTCCTGCATAGTATAAGAAATTCAGTTATAGTTCTTGTGGCTATCCCATGCTCGCTTATTTCCACATTTATTGCCATATGGGCGCTTGATTTTACATTAAACTTAATGACGCTGCTTGGTCTTTCACTTGTAGTCGGAATTCTTGTAGATGATTCGATAGTTGTTTTGGAAAATATTTATCACCATTTGGAAAAAGGAGAAGAGAGCAGAATTGCGGCTCTACGCGGTAGAAATGAAATCGGTTTTGCAGCTCTAGCAATTACATTTGTTGACGTTGCAGTTTTTCTTCCCCTTACTTTAGTTGGAGGAATGGTAGGGAATATCTTACGCGAGTTCTCCGCAGTTATTGTTGTTGCCACTCTAATGAGTTTGTTCGTTTCGTTCACTGTTACGCCGATGCTTGCTTCAAGATTCGCAAAATTAGAAAGGCTTACATCAAGAACATTGCTTGGAAGATTTGCTGTTTGGTTTGAGAAGAAATTTAAACAGATGACAGAAAATTATGTCGTTTTATTAAAGTGGTCATTAAAAAATAGAATAAAAGTTGCTCTGTTAACTACCGCGGCATTTATAGCAACATTTGCTTTAATTCCTCTCGGATTTATTGGAGCTGAGTTTATGACGCAAACAGACCGCGGGGAATTTGCTGTTACATTAGAATTAGCTCCCGGTACAACCATCGAGCAGACAAATCTCGCTTCACAGAAAGTTGAAAAGATGATTGGAACAATGCCCGAGGTTGAACGAATATATTCTAATGTCGGTGTTTCTTCTGAAGGATTGGTTGGATTTTCATCAAGCAATACAACGGAAATTACAGTCACTCTCATTCCGAAAAATCAAAGGAAAAAATCTACGGATGAAGTCGGAAATGAAATTAAAAAGATGGCGCAAACAATTCCGGGTATAAAAGTGCGCGTTAATCCTATTGGTATTTTTGGTGTGGCCAATCAAACGCCGATACAATTAATCGTTAACGGTCCGGATTATAATGTTGTTCTTAAAACAGCAAATGATATCCAGAATATTCTAAAGACAATTCCGGGAACTGCAGATGTTCGACTTTCTGCGGAAGATGGTAATCCGGAAACAAGAATCGAAATTGACAGAAGGAAATTATCAAGCTTCGGATTATCTGTAGCAGAGGTTGGGCAAGCTCTTCAGATTGCTCTTACAGGCGATGATGATTCAAAACTGCGAGACGGGGAAACCGAATATGATATTAGAATTGCTCTCGATCAGTTCGATCGTTCTAAGACTGATGATCTTGGAAATATCAGTTTTACGAATAGAAAAGGGCAGCAAATTTATTTGAAACAATTTGCAAATATTTACCGTTCAACCGGTCCGACAAAATTATCGCGTCAGGCAAGAAGTGCCGCTATAACAATTTATTCTCAAGTTCAGGGTGGACGAACTACCGGCGCCATATCGCAAGACATGGAAAAACAATTTAAGAATTATAAATTTCCTCCCGGTGTAACATATTCATTTCAAGGAGATGTCAAGAATCAGCGCGAATCTTTTGCAGATTTAGGTCTTGCTATGCTTGCGGCAATTCTCTTTACATACATGGTTATGGTTGCATTGTATGATTCATTTATTCATCCTTTTGTTATTTTATTTTCTATTCCTCTTGCTATGATAGGCGCATTATTGGCGCTTGGTTTAACTTTGAAAGCATTAAACATATTCACAATACTTGGAATCATTATGCTCACTGGACTTGTTGCCAAGAATGCCATTCTATTGGTGGATAGAACTAATTTTATGCGTGCTCAAGGTGAAAGCGTTTTTGATGCTTTAATTGATAGTGTAAGAATGAGAATTAGACCAATATTTATGACCACATTGACGATGATTTTTGCCATGATACCTATTGCTCTGTCGACCAGTTCCGGCGCAGAATGGAAATCCGGTTTAGCATGGGCATTAATCGGCGGATTAACCAGTTCGCTTTTATTAACGCTGCTTATTGTTCCAGTAGTTTATTCCAAAATGGAAGAACTAAGAGTATCAATTCCGGCCCTTGTCACGAAGTTAATCCAAAGAAAAGAAAAGGCTTTAGAACCCGCAGTTGATCCGGAAGTTGCACGAGTAAGAATAGAAAATTAAGAAATGAACTACTGTCATTTCAATTCCGATGAAGTCGGGAGAGAAAGCTTATTTCAAGGGAACTCAGGCTCCTTTTTTGTTTGATCCTAAATTCTATGAATTAATCAAAAAAAC
>JBGSOQ010000128.1:0-6722 GCA_041739035.1 Ignavibacteriaceae bacterium
TTATGGAATTGATTTTTCTTGGGTTAATACTTCTGATCTAAAAAACATTGAATCGGCAATAAAACCAAATACTAAAATGGTTTTTATAGAAACGCCAACAAATCCAATGCTTAACCTGACTGATCTTGAGGGAACAGCTAAAATCTGCAAAAGAAATAATCTGATCAGCATTGCTGATAACACTTTTATGAGCCCCTATTTTCAAAATCCACTTTCTTTTGGCTGTGATATTGTGCTTCACAGTCAAACAAAATATATAAACGGACATAGCGATGTTATTGGTGGAATTTTGGTTACTAGCGATGATAAAATTCATTCGCGATTAAGATATACTCAAAACGCTATGGGTTCCATTCCTTCTCCTTTTGATTGCTGGCTTATTCTTCGATCAACTAAAACTCTTGCAGTGAGGATGGAAAGGCATAACTACAATGCACAGCAGTTTGCTTATTACTTAATTAATTCAAAATTAGCAAAAAAAGTCTACTATCCTGGATTGATCAGTCATCCGCAGCATGAATTAGCCAAGAAACAAATGCGAGGATTCGGCGGAATGATCTCTGCAGATTTTGGAAGTGTTGAAAAGACTGAAAAAATCCTTAACAACGTAAAAATATTTACTCTCGCTGAAAGCCTTGGCGGGGTTGAAAGCTTGATTAGTCATCCAGCAACAATGACACATGCTTCTGTTCCAAAGGAAGAAAGAGAACGAATGGGACTGACGGACAGTTTAGTCCGATTTTCAGTTGGATTGGAAGATATCGAAGATCTGATTGAGGATGTTCAGAATGCTCTAAAATAATTTTCTGATTTATGACTAAATTTCATTTACGTTATTTCAATATTTTGGGATATAATAAAGAATTCAAATGAAAGAAATTAAATTGTTCTTAGTACTTCTATTTCTGGCACTTGTTAATTATTCAAACTTTTCAATTGCGCAGAAAGACACAATTGAAATTTATATTATTGATAATTTTATAACTCCAGAATTGCCTCATAAACTAATGCTTTCATTTTTTACAAGCGATGTCTGTAAATCAAAGTTAAATATCAACGGAACAAATGAGATTATAATTTCAAATGAACCAACTGATAATCATAAAATTCAAGTTGATCTCACAAGTTATGCTTCTCCAACTGAACCAAATTTCTTTACAATTATTGTTGAGGATGAAAGCGGAAAATCTTACACAAGCGAAAGGGATGAGTTTGAAATTCCACAAGAGATTTTGGTTGAAGGCGGTTCTAATTTTCTCATGTTTTGTTTGTTTGGCGGCGTTGTATTTGCCCTTCCTTCACCGGTATATGTAGTGGCTAAAGAAGAACAGTATTTTAGCTTTACAAAGGAAATTCCATTAGTCTTTCTAAAATCAAGCGGGTATAATTATCCCAGGGGTTATTTCTCAGTTGAATACTCACACATCGTGAACGCACCGATAAGAAATTTCTTTAGAACAGGATACAAGCACATAATTGAAATTCCAGGGATTGAATATGTTTCACCGGGATTGAATTATGTTACTAACTTTAAGGGTTTTAATGGAATTAGTCCCGAAATATCTTTAGGATTATTTAAGATATTCAATACTTTCACAGTCTTTTCCCGATATCGGTTTAATGCCAAACCTGGAGATCCCGGAAGTAAGTTTCACGAAATATCTCTTGGATTGTATTCCGGTTTCTTTGCAATTTATTTCTGATATAAAATGATTATCAAATCCTTTTCTCGAGAATACCTTAAACCGGTTGCAAAACTTTGCCGCCAAAACATGCCAAGAGATATTATGCCGGATTTTCTATTTGAAGAAAAAACTTTTGGTGATTTTGATTATGATCCGGAATTAACTCTTGTCGGTAACATTGAAGATAGGTCATTCCCAGCAGCTTTTATTCAAGGCGTTATAAGAAAAAGAGAAAGTGATAAGGTAGGTTATATAAAATTGATTTGTGTTGATTCCAATGAACGACGAAAAGGTTTTGCAACTAAGCTTTATGAAAATGTTGAACTGAAAATGAGAAAACGTGGAGTAAAACAAATTCGTATTTATGAATCTTATCCTAATTATTTTATGCCGGGTGTTGATCCGTTTTATACTGAGGCCGTTTGCTTTTTTGAGCGATTAGGATATAAAAAGATCGGCGATACCTCGAATTTAGCCGCCGATTTATCTTTGCGAAATTTTGATACTGAGTCAGAAGAAAAGAACTTAATGGACGAAGGAATAATTTTCCGCCGAGCGGAAATGACGGATAAGGAAAAAATCATCAATTGGCTTCAAGAAAAATTCCCAGCTTGGATTGGTGAAGTTTCGGTGGCTTATCAGAACAATCAAATCACAGTTTTTATTTGTGAGCATGATGGCAAGCTAATAGCTTTTTCTGCACATGAAGGAAATAATAAAGGTACTGGATGGTTTGGCCCGATGGGAACTGATACTAATCTTCGTGGAAAGGGAATTGGGGGAATCTTACTAAAAAAATGCCTCAAAGACATGAAAGAAATGGGATTTGTAAAGGCAATAATTCCTTGGGTCGGTCCAATTCCATTTTACATGCGTCATGCCGGTTCAAAAGTCGAACGGGTCTTTTGGAGATATGAAAAAATAATGGAATGATTTTTTCCTCCAAATTGTTCTACTTTTAACTAAGCAATTACATTAATTTTCGCAATGAAATACGTATTTACCCTTTTTTATTTATTAACATTTTTTAGTTACGCTCAAACCGGTTCTGTTAAAGGTAGAGTGACCGATGAATCAACGGGCATTCCCTCCGTGAATATTTTAATTGTTGGAGAAAATCTCGGAACAGTGACTGATCTTAATGGCAATTATATGCTTAGCGCAATTCCCGTTGGTGAGTACGAATTAAGATTCAGCATCGTTGGTTATGAAACACAATTCATTGAAGTGGTTATTCTTGCAAACAAAACAATTGAACTCGATGTAAAATTGAGTTCAAAAATGATCGAAATTGGGGAAGTTCAAGTTACGGGATTGAAACAGCAGGATTTGAGCGATACACGCACAAGTCTTTTAGATTTAAACCCTCGAAGTGCAAAAATACTTCCAGGTGCCGGCGAAGATGTTTTGAGAACATTGCAGGCATTACCGGGTGTTTTATCTCCAAATGATTTTACTTCTCAGCTTATTGTTCGAGGAAGCGGTCCTGATCAAAATTTAATCATCATGGATAACATTGAAATATTTAATCCATACAGATTATACGGTGTTACAAGTATGTTTAATCCGGATGCAGTTTCTGATGTGAATCTTATCTCAGGAGGTTTTCCAGCAAAGTATGGTGACCGATTGTCTGCAGTTCTGGATGTGACAAACCGGGAGGGAGATTCAAAAAAATATTTTTCCGGGAATATTAACGCTTCCATAATTGATGCTAACCTTGTTTTTGAAGGAAAGAATCCATTCAATTTAAACGGCAGCTGGCTCATTAACTCAAGGCGAACCTATTACGATCTGATTATTGAACCATTTGTGAAGAATGCCGGATTAGTTGATGAAAATGTTACCTTTCCAAATTTTTATGATTTTCAAACCAAAATTGTTATTGGGCCTTACAAAGGTCACAAGCTATTGTTTAACGGAATATATTCACGCGATGGTGTTGATGTGTTAAGTGCAAATAATAGAAAAACTCCGGACAGCATCGATGTTTATAATCAAACCAAAAACGATGTTCTCGGTTTATCTTGGCACTATGCACCTAATAGAAACTTTCTTAACAGACTTGTTGTGTCCTGGTATCGGAACAGTGGTGCCACAAATTTTGATTCCCAAGTTCTGGATCCATCATTAAATAGAGAAGATTTCAAAGAAATTATTCCTGATACATTAGCACCTTACCTTTTAAACTTTAAATTTGATGCTGATTTTTCATTTCGGAAATATTCGGTTGACGACAAGTTTACATATTTGTGGGGAGATAACGTTTTTGAAGCAGGAGCAGGCGTCGACTTTATGCAAACTCTCGTTAACTTCAAGTTTAAGCTTGATCCTGAACTTCAAGCAATAATATCTTCAAATCCCCAATTCAGGACTGTTTTGAATGATCTGAAGAATACGCGTAATTACAATCGCTATCGGATTTTTGCTCAGAACAATTTCAAAATAAATGAAAAACTTTTTATTCAGCCAAGCCTCCGGTTCGATTACTATGATATACTCGATAAAGCATATTTGGCCCCTAGAGTCTCACTATCTTATGGAATTGATGAAGTTACAACTTTGCGTGCTGTTTTTGGATTGTATTTTCAATCGCCAGGGTATGAAAAAATTGTAGATCAAGGTGTTTTATATGACTTAGGCGATCTTTACACTAAACAGCTTGATGCAGAAAATGCTTTGCACTATGTATTGGGCATTGAAAGATGGTTAAGCAATGAATGGAGCTTGCGTTTGGAGGGATATTATAAAAGCTTTAATAATTTGATCAAGCAGAAAAAAATCCAAGGCTCGCAGTATTTTACTGAAAAAGTTCCCGGTAAAGATCCAAAATATATAAGCGGCTGGACTAGGCCAATTACTATTAGTGGAGATTCATTAACCCAGATTCCAATTAACGATTCGTATGGCGAATCATATGGCTTGGAATTTTTTTTATCGAAGAAAAATATCATGAGCGACAGCAGATTCTCTGGTTGGGTTTCTTATTCTTTGGCGTGGGCTGATAGGTTTGAGGATTCAGAAAAGCTGCCGTTCCGATTTGATCAAAGACATACAGTTAATATAGTTTTAAATTATCAATTAAATAGCTGGCTTGATTTGGGAATTCGCTGGCAATATGGTTCCGGATTTCCATATTCAGAACCCTTGGGAATAAAACCGAGAATTATTCTTGCTGATAATAACTTAGATGGAAAACCCGAAACACCTGTAATTTCTACTAGAACAAAATTAAATAATTCAGATGAGCAGGAAGTTATTTATGATATTGATTTTGCCAATACTAAATTAAACTCGCGTAAACCAGCCTATCAAAGATTGGATTTACGATTAACGGCCTTAGCTGAATTCTGGAGTATGAATTGGACTTTCTATCTCGATGTTATTAACGTGTACAATCACTCAAATGTTATTGCATATGATTATTATGTGAATCCTGATTTGACTCTGGGACGCGAAGCGAACACGATGTTCCCAATTATTCCAACATTAGGTTTTAGTGTTAAATTTTGATTAGGTTTCCTTTAAAATTTCGTGAAATAAAAATCTGTACCGATTAGTGTCTGATAAAAAAAATACATACATCGATTTTGGTGAACGCGGAAGATATAATGCCAAGAACAAGCTTAATGATCTTACCGGAAAAGAATGGATTAAATTCTCTAAATCATGGTTTATACATCGTCCGCCGAGGCGAAGGGAAGAAGAGCTTCTTCATCCGGCAAAATTTCCGGAGTCTCTCATAGAAGAGTTCATTGCCTTTTTTACAAAGGAGGGTGAATGGATTTTAGATCCGTTTTTAGGCACCGGAAGTTCGCTGCTTGCCGCTGGTAAATTAAAAAGAAATGGTGTAGGGATTGAACTCTCAGAAGATTATTACAATTCAGCCAAAAGAAGAATTAAAAAGCAAAATTATTTATCAGAACTAATTGCAATTAATGGTGCTTCGGAAAGCTTGAATGATCTGATTCATTCAAAAATCAAAAAAAATATCTTATTTGATTATGTGATTACATCTCCGCCATATTGGAATCAACTTGAACGAAATTCTTTGCGTCAAAAAGTAAGATTGAAAAAAGGGCTTTCGACAAAATACTCAGAAGATTCTAACGATTTGGGAAATGTTACTGACTATAGAACTTTCATTCAGAGACAGGCTGAAATTTTTGATGAAGTATATGATTGCACTAAACTAAACTCTTATCTCACCATCATTACAAACAATGTTTACTTCAACGGAAAACTATTTCCGCTTGCGTTC
Organism: Ignavibacteriaceae bacterium; assembly: GCA_041739035.1. GTDB lineage: Bacteria > Bacteroidota > Ignavibacteria > Ignavibacteriales > Ignavibacteriaceae > XYD12-FULL-36-8. The sequence goes on from JBGSOQ010000128.1 coordinate 5,947, forward strand.
GATACTGCAATATCTTTGACTGATAGAGGTGAAAAATCGTGGATTCTGAAAGATGAGAAGATCTGGCTTCAGGATGATAAGCCTTTAGTTGCACTCGGCGTGAACAACGCTTGGGTTGCAAATAGGCATCACCAGTATTGTCTAATATTTCGAAAAGAAAAACCTAATAAATAATGCAAGATCTTTTTTCAAATACTGATGCCTTAACGGTTTCACAACTAACTCAACAAATTAAACTTACTCTAGAAGAAAATTTTTCAGAAGTATCTGTCATCGGGGAGATATCAAATTTCAAAGCTCATGTCTCAGGTCATTGGTATTTCAATCTAAAGGATTCCAATGCTGTAATCTCTTGCACAATGTGGAAAGGATTGAACAACTATGTCTTTTTCACACCCCAAGACGGGATGAAATTAATTTTGCGGGGAAGAATCACAGTTTATCCTCCAAGGGGCAGTTATCAGATTGATGTACGATCAATGAAACCTGCTGGTGCTGGGGAACTTCAAGCGGCATTTGAAATGTTAAAACGCAAACTTGCTGATGAAGGATTGTTCGATGAGATTCACAAAAAGTCTAGTCCTTCCATGCCTTTAAGGATTGGAATTGTTACTGCAAAAGATGGCGCAGCATTCCAAGATATGATTAGTGTTGCTAAGCGAAGATATCCGTTAGCAGAATTAGTAATTGCACCAACTAGAGTTCAAGGAAGCGGCGCAGCTGAAAGTGTTGTTGAAAGTTTAAAGCTTCTAGGCCATCAGAAAGATATTGACTTA
>JBGSOQ010000146.1:0-4670 GCA_041739035.1 Ignavibacteriaceae bacterium
TTATGGAAATATTATTTTATCAAAACAGTAACGAGTTAAATGAAAAAATTGTATTGATCTCGAATCTAAGATTAGAACAATTTTAGATTTATTGAGTAAGTGGCAATTTATGTGCCGAAAATCTCTGTTTGTTGGTGAAAAAAATGTTTGTTTTTAGAGTGAATTGGGCTTATTCCCCTAAAATTTGATGAGAAATGAAGTATTTCCCCCTTGTAATCAGTCATTAGTAATAAATTCTACTACTCAGCCAAAGCGGTTGGTCGAGATTAAACCGGATTTTTCTTTATGAAGGCATCAATATCAAATTTATTTTTAGCACCATTACGGTTCATGTATCTTATTTTTCCATAGACAGGTCTTTCAAACCATGGACGATCATGAACTCCGCCAATCGACCAGGCACAGCCCGTGTAGCCGTTGGGATCTCGTCCATCTAATTCATATTTATCATTGAGATAGATAGCAATTTTTAATGCCTCTTCAGGCGAACTTGACCACTCGAGAATTTTTTTTGCCCAGTACATCCTCATGTAACCGTGAAGCTTTCCCGTGGTCAACAATTCTCTTTGTGCTGCGTTCCACAAATCTTCGTGAGTTTTAGCTTGTTCAAATTCTTCAAGTGAATAGACAAACTCGCGTTCATCTTTACGATGTTCATTCAAAGATGTCTTTGCCCAATCATGAAATCCGTCAAATGAATCATACTTAGGATTAAAGTAACAAAAATTATCAGATAATTCTCTGCGGATAATTAATTCTTCTAAAAATGATTTCTCAGATTCTTTATTTCCGTTGAATCTTTGAGTTTCTAAGGTAATGCGCTGTGCGGAGATATGTCCAAAGTGTAAATATGGAGAAAGATTTGATTGTCCATCTTTTGTTGGATCATTTCTGAGTTGATGATAATCTTCAAATCTATTTTCTAGAAAATCTTTCAAGCATTTCTGTGCAGCTTTTTCTCCAGGTTTAATCCAATCTACTTCTTTAACGGTGAAATCAATTTTTAGAGATTTGAATGCTTTGTCCCAATTCACCTTATCGGAATCAAAATTATTTTTAACCATTTTTTTCAACGGAGGGAATTCATCCAAAAATTCAATCAATGCTTTGTTGATCTTTGGACGGATGGTATAAGCGGCAAACTCTATTTTATCCGAAACTTGAAGACAAGGAACGATGTTGTGAGCATCTACTTCAAAAAAAGGAATTTGAATTTTCTTTGCAACTTCTCTTTTCCAAATTCTTTTTATTCTAAGCGGATCAAAATCTGAAATAAGAATTGAAGCATTGTTCTTTTTAATGAACTTCGGAATTTCGACTTCCGGTTTTCCAGGTAATAAAAAAAAAGGGATGTTGTACTGCTTAAATTCCTGATCAAGCTCTGCCAATCCTTTAAGCATAAAACCGTACTGGCGAATTGTTGCTTCAAGGAAATCAGGTACTATATTAAAGACAACTGCAAGTGGTAATTTTTTTTCTAATGCAAGCTGTTGGGCATAAAGCAAAGCCCAATTATCATGGGCGCGCTGGTCACGGCTCATCCAATAAATCACCGGACCTGAAGTCTCAGATCCGGTTTGTAATAATCTTATTCTCTTCTCATTTATCATTTTTTAGTATTTAACACTGCAGCCATAGGGAGTCGAGCTTTGTATGCTGACTGCTTTACCATCCAGCAATTCATCCAATGCTGCAGAAACGTAGTTCTTAGCTGATTCAATGTCATCAATATCCGTAGTGGGTTTATCATCTATTCCGCCGGCATAGACTAACTTACCATTCTTATCAATAATGTACATATGAGGAGTAGTTTTAGCCCCGTACATTTTACCAACGTTACCATTTTCATCAATCAGGTAAGCTAAATATTTTGCTTTAAGATTTTCAGAACGGCTATTAATTTCGTCATTAGAAAAATTTCCTTGCTTATTCTTTGCAGAAGAACAGACTGCTAACCAGATAATCTTTTTCTTAGCGTACTTTTCTTGAAGGCTTTGCATGTTATTTGAGTTGTAATGCTTCTTTACAAAAGGACACTCAAAATTGATCCATTCAAGCACGACAATCTTTCCTTCGAAGTCTGATAATGAATGCTCTTTTCCAAAAGAATCCTTAAGAGTGAATTCTGGAGCCGCTTCATTTAGCTTTGCTTTTTGTGAATACATCAAGCTTGAAAAAAGCATTATAATCAGAACTGCAAAATATTTTCTCATTAAGTACTCCAATTAATTGTTGTTGAATTTTAGATTTTCGATTTACTAATTAAACACTTCAGCTATGGTTTAAAGTTCACTCTGATATAGGAATTCTTATTTCAAAAGCTTTACGTGAAATTAAATTATCGCTATTTGAGTCCGTAATCAATAATCCATAAAGTTCTTTCGGATCTTTAATTCTAAATGGATCGGATTCTAGAACTAACTCAATATAATTCTTATCCCGTACTAAATTCTGACTCGAAGAATTTTTAAACAATCCATTTTCATAAGGGATAAAATTCATCGAACCGCTATTTGAATAGCAATCCGATGCCTCATCAATGTGGAGATAAATTTGTTCAGATTTTATTTTCGCTGATAATCCTTTGTTATCATTTATAATAGGCAGGTTTTTATTAGTCCAATCAAATAATCCTGTTATGGTTTCGTCTACAGAATAATCTGCTTGGGTATCAATTGTAAAATTTACAGTCGTATCAAAAGGAATACAAATATCTTTGCAGAGGAGTGATCTAATTTTTACTGAAATGTTTAGGATTTGTGAATTGTCATTATTCAGTAAAATAATATCAGTTATAAACAGAACTTGATTTTCGTACCCGTAACTGACTAAACCATCAAATTCAAATGCTTTAGGAATGGGCCATTTCATTTGTGTAAACTGAACCTCCTGCGAAATATTCCATTCAATTGAGGTTGGAATACCGCTGTCGCCAGGATTTTTCCAGTATATGTGCCAACCATTGGCAAGTTCAATCAGAATACCAATTTGAATTGATGAATCTTTGTCTGCTGAATAACTATTACGCACAATTCTTGCTTTAGCTGCTCCTTTGGGCTGAGAGTGTATTTGCGCTGAAAACAAAAAAAGTATACCTAAAAGTGAAAGTAAAGAACGGAATATATTGATTTTAAGAATGCTCATTTGAAATTAAGATTTGATTTAAAATTAATTTTAACAATAAAACAATTCTAAGCAGTGAATAATTCAATTTCATTAAGTCACTTCAATTCCAATTGGGCAGTGATCAGATCCCATAACATCAGGGAGTATAAAAGCATTCTTTACATTCTTCTTAAAATTATCTGAAACAAAAAAGTAATCTATTCTCCAGCCGACATTTCTTTCTCGTGCGCGAGTAACTAAATCCCACCATGTATATTGCTGAGGTTCTTGGTTAAACATTCTAAAAGTATCTACGTAACCGTGATCAACAAATTTATCCATCCAATCTCTTTCTAGTTTAAGAAAACCGGAAGTGTTTTCGTTTTCTTTAGGTCGAGCGATGTCAATTTCTTTATGCGCTGTATTAACATCCCCACAGATAATTAGTTTCTTTCCTTTCTTAACAAGCTTGTTTGAAAAAGCGAGAAACTCATCATAAAAATCCATTTTATATTTCAGTCGTTCCTCGGACGCCTTTCCATTAGGATAATAAATATTCATCAGAGTAAATGCCTTATACTCAGCGATTATTATTCTGCCCTCATCATCAAACTTCGGAATTCCAAATCCATGCTCAACTTTAATCGGTTCAAGTTTAGAATATATTGCAACTCCGCTATATCCTTTCTTTACAACGCTGGATGAAAAATAAGATTTGTATCCATTTACATTTAGTAATTCACCTGACAATTGTTCCGGAGAAGCTTTAGTTTCCTGCAGGCAAAGTAAGTCAGGATTTTCTTTTATAAACCATTCGATAAATCCCTTTTTATGAATAGCACGAATTCCATTAACATTCCATGAGAGAAGCTTCATAGATATTTTTCCTTTCGCATTTTAACTATTATAAGATAAACATAAATAATTGTCTGAAAAACCCCAGTAAATTTTTCATAAGCCTCGTCGAATCTTTTTTAATCTTTTGGAATCATACTTATACAAAAATTAAAATCTATTTTAAATATTAAAAGGCCATAAATGTTAAAAACAAATCAGACTCATGTATTATCGGAAAAAGATCATTCCGAGTTAATTAGTAAAAACGAAAATGTAATGATATGCTGCGGCAGAATGGGCCCGATGTGCATCCCCGTGTACGAAGTCATGGAAGAACTTGAAGGTGAATATAAACACGTAAAGTTCGCAGATATGGAATTTGATTCGCCTGATGCAAAAGTAATTCGCAATTTACCTGAAGCAAGAAGCTTTCAGGGGTTACCTTTTACCATTTATTATAAAAATGGCAAAGTTGTAAAAGCAACAAGCAGTATTCAATCAAGAGATCAGATTACCACTATTCTTGATGAACAGTTTGGTAAATGATTTATGGAAAATCATTTTGATGTAATTGTAATTGGTGCCGGGGCGGCTGGTTTGACCGCTGGAATTTATCTTTCCCGTGCTAAAGTCAAAACCTTAATTCTTAATGAAGGGGCTGTCGGCGGGCAGATGGTTCTCACGCACGAAATAGCCAACTACCCTGGAGTAGAGAATATCAGCGGATA
>JBGSOQ010000165.1:0-22538 GCA_041739035.1 Ignavibacteriaceae bacterium
TGGTTAGAAGATGAAAAAGACAATCCTGAGAGAAAAAATGAAAATATCAAGGAGGCATTGAAAGCAATAAAATTAGCTAACAAATACTCCCAAATTATTTCAGCAATAAATGTTGGTAATGAAACTCAGGTTTTCTGGTCAGCTCATAAAATGGAAATGGAAAATCTTATACATTATATCAGAACAGTTAGAAATAACACAAGTGTGCCGGTAACCACTGCAGATGATTATAATTTCTGGAATAAGCCAGAATGTAAATTTGTTTCTGAGGAAGTAGATTTCATTGTAGTTCACATTTATCCTCTTTGGAACGGACAGACACTCGAAAATTCAATGGAGTGGATGAGTAATATTTTCTTTAACGAGATTAAAAAAATTCATCCAGAAAAGGTGGTGGTTTTGGGTGAAATAGGATGGGCTACTGATTATGATTCGACTAAGACTGGTGAAGGCCAGCAAGGATCACTAATAAAAGGTGAAGTCAGCATTGCGGCACAGGAAAAATTTCTTTTAGAACTATCAAAATGGATTGATCAAAATCAAGTTATAACATTTCTATTTGAAGCATTTGATGAGCCCTGGAAAGGCGGAGGCGAGAATTCAAGTCCTAATGAAATTGAAAAGCATTGGGGCGTATTTTATGAAAACCGAACGCCTAAGGAATCTTTTCAAAATTATTTTAGAGCATATAATACAGAGCAGAAATAATAATTAAGCATTTAGAGAATAATGATAAACTCACAATTAACTAATTATATATAACCACTTTTCAGGAGAAAAAAATGAAAAAGGAACTAACTTATTTACTTGCTCTGCTATTAATAATATTAGTGAATGGAAGAGTCTCTGCGCAAAATAACCCGATTGATTTTGAATCAGGCGGGTTTGGTGCAACATGGACGTGGACAATGTTTGAAAATGACACAAATCCACCAGTTGAAATTATCCCAAATCCGGATCCATCTGGAGCTAATACTTCGGAAACAGTTGCAAAGTTTACAGCTCTGCAAACAGGAAATCCCTGGGCAGGTTGTGAAAGTTTGCATGGTTCAGATATCGGTACATTTACTTTAGATGCTACTAATTCTACAGTTAAAATTATGGTATGGAAACCGGTAATTAGTGATGTTGGACTTAAGTTTGTTTTACTCAGCGGTGAGGCACTAGCTGAAATTAAAGTAGCTAACACTTTGGTCAACCAATGGGAAGAATTAACATTTGACTTTTCAAGTAGAATTGGTCATCCTTCAACAATTGGTCAAGATCAGATAGTAATATTTCCTGATTTTAATTTAGCAGGACGAACTCAAGACAATATAATATATTTTGATAACATCACTTTTAGTCAGGGTAGTGGTTCATCAGCCGAACCTACAGTAGCAGCACCAACACCTCCAGCCCGTGAACCTTCTAATGTCATTTCATTATTCAGTGATGCCTACACAAATGTACCTGTAGATACCTGGAGAACCGACTGGTCTTCCGCAACTCGGGAAGATGTATCTATTGAGGGAAATCCTACCAAAAAATACTCGCAACTGGATTATGTTGGAATTGAAACTGTAAATAATCAGCTGAATATATCAAGTATGACTCATCTACATCTTGATGTATGGTCTGCCAATTTCACTTCCTTCGGTGTAAAGCTTGTTGATTTTGGAGCCGATGGGGCTTTTGGTGGAGGTGATGATGTTGAGCATCAAGTGAATTTCGCTTCGCCAACTCAGGGTCAATGGGTAAGTTTAGATATTCCATTAAGTGAATTTACAGGACTAACCACAAGAAATCACATTGCCCAGTATATCTTAGTAGGTCAACCTACAGGTTCAGCTACTGTTTATGTTGATAATTTTTACTTTTATTTCTCAACTACCGATGTTAAAGAAATAAGCGGAGCTATTCCATCTGATTTTGCATTGGAGCAGAATTATCCAAATCCATTTAACCCCACGACTAATATCAGATTCAGTCTACCTGAAGCAAATCAAGTGACGTTGAAAGTATATGATATGCTGGGACAAGAAGTTGCAACATTAATCAACCAATTTATGAATGCAGGAAAATTTGAGACTGCGTTTGATGCTTCCAACTTGCCCACGGGTATTTATACGTATTCATTGACAGTTGGTAACTTCCAATCTGTCAAAAAGATGATATTAATTCGATGATTCAGTAATATTCTTCATGCTGGTGTTTGAATAAGCAAGCACCAGCATATATTTTTTGTTATCTTCTACATTATTATATAACAGAATGTTTTCAAACCAACATTATCAAGTCTACATTAACTGATGAATACAAAACAAATCTACATTGGGAACCAAAAAGTTAAAATTAACAAAGAATCGGTGAAGGGTAATTTTGTTATTTTAAATAATGAAACATTTTATCAGATCTCAAATTATGATAAAATGCCGCCTTTCTTTATAAGCATTGTAAGCGCTACTGATCATTGGTTGTATATTTCAAGCAAAGGAGGAATTACCGCCGGCAGAAAGAATGCCGACAATGCGCTATTTGCATATTCAAATGATGACATACTGCATGATGTTGATGGAATAACTGGCAGCAAAACCGTCATAAAAATAATTGATAAGAGAAAGCTTTACTTGTGGGAACCATTTTCTGATAATTATGGCGGCATTTATTCGGTAACCAGGAATCTATATAAAAATATTTCAAGCACAGAAATAATTTTTGAGGAAATTAATCACGACCTTGAACTTAAATTTCAATATAGCTGGACATGCAGTGAAAAATTTGGTTTTGTCAAAACTTCCAAAATCTTTAATGAAGCAAAAAGTAAAAAGACAATTGAAATATTAGATGGAATTCAGAATATTCTGCCATCTGGAGTTGCTCAAAAACTTCAATCAGGATTCAGCACCTTAGTTGATGGATATAAAAAATGTGAATTGATTTCCGAATACGGGCTGGGTGTTTTTTCGCTTAGTTCCATTCCGTCCGATAGTGCACAACCAGCAGAATCATTGTTAGCTACGACCGTGTGGGCAACTGGAATAAATGTTGAAAAATATTTGTTGTGCTCCAGACAGATTTCAAATTTTAGAAAAAATATCCCGATTGTACAAGAAGAAAATATAAATGGAATGAGGGGGTCTTTTTTAGTTAATTCTCACTTACAGATTAAACCGAAAAGTTCAATCAGTTGGTCAGTTGTTGCAGAAGTGAATCAGAATGCTGGAAATCTGATTGGATTGATAAAAACCATAAAAGAAAAAGAAACATACGGACTTGTCTTAGATGATATTGTAGAAAGTAAGCGGATGCTTATTAAAATTGTTGCTCAAGCAGATGGATTACAGTTAACAGAAAATAAATTAAGTGCTGCCCGTCATTTTTCTAATATACTATTCAATATTATGCGCGGCGGTATCTTTAATGATTCTTATAATGTTGAAAAAAAGGATTTTATTTCATTTGTTGAAAAAGCAAATCCTTATGTAATTAATTCGCATAAAAGTTTTTTGGAAAAGCTTGAAGATAAAATTTCTAACACGGAATTAATAAATAAAGTGAGCAATCTTGGCGACCCTCATTTTACAAAACTTGCAATAGAATATTTGCCCTTGACCTTCAGCAGGAGGCATGGCGATCCAAGCAGGCCATGGAATTGGTTTTCCATTGATGTTAAAAATAATCATAACGAGAAAATCCTTAACTATCAGGGTAATTGGCGCGATATCTTTCAAAATTGGGAAGCTCTTGCTTTATCCTACCCGAAATTTTTGGAGTCAATGATTGCTAAATTTGTCAATACTTCAACTGCCGACGGATATAACCCTTATCGAGTTTTTAGGGATGGATTTGATTGGGAAGAACAAGAACCTCATAATCCTTGGGCAAATATCGGCTATTGGGGCGATCATCAGATTATCTATTTGTTAAAATTGCTGGAATTATCTAAAGAGTTTAATCCTCATTCACTTGAAAAATTATTAGATACTGAGATCTTTACTTTTGCAAATGTTCCGTATCGTATAAAGGAATACCAAGCTATTCTTAAAGACCCCCGAAATACAATTGAGTTTGATTATGAATTAGATAAAAAACTCAAAATAGACGAGAAACTGCATGGAACAGATACAAAACTTCTCAAGAAGACAGATTATTCGTTGGTACAAGTTAATTTAATTGAAAAGCTGCTGCTTACGCTTTTAGTTAAACTGTCCAACTTTATTCCGGGCGGCGGCATTTGGATGAATACTCAACGACCCGAATGGAATGACGCAAACAATGCCTTAGTTGGTAATGGTGTTTCGATGGTTACGCTATTTTACATTAGGCGATATGTTAACTTTCTTAAAAAATTATTGAGCGATACCCCAACGAATAAGTTCAATCTCTCAAAGGAGATTGCACAATTATTTGATGGTATTTATAATGTATTGCTTGAAATCAATAAGATGAAGAAAGGCGGTATTAGTGATAAAGAAAGGAAAAGTATTGTAGATCAATTAGGTATTGCCAGTTCAGAGTATAGAAGAAAAATATATAAGAAAGGATTTGATGGAGAGAAGCAGGAAATTTCAACCGGAATGATTATTAAATTTTGCGATATATGCCTTTCTGTAATTGATAGCACAATTGTTGAGAATAGAAGAAAAGATGGGCTTTATCAGTCTTATAATATTTTGCATATTACTAAAGATGAAATGAAGGTAACTCATTTGTATGAGATGCTCGAAGGTCAGGTGGCTGTTTTAAGTTCGGGATACTTATCAACCCAAGAAGCGATAGAATTGTTAACTGCTCTTAAGAAAAGTCGACTGTATAGAAAAGACCAAAACAGCTACATGCTTTATCCCCATAAGAATTTGCCTGCATTTATAGACAAGAACAATATTTCTGTTGATCTGATTAATAAATCTAAATTATTACTAACTCTATTGTCTGATGAAAACAAAGAAATTATTTACAAAGATGAAGAGGGGGGAATTCATTTTCAAAGTGATATTATCAACTCAGATGAACTAAAAAAGAAACTCAGATTGTTGAGTGTTGTTAAATTAAAAAAATATGCTGAGGATGAAATAGCATTAGTATCGGAAATCTATGAAAAAACATTTTGTCATAATGAATTTACCGGCAGAGCTAACACTTTTTATAAATATGAAGGATTAGGTTCGATTTATTGGCATATGGTTTCCAAACTTCTGCTTGCAGTGCAAGAAGTATATTTTAATGCGGAGAAAAAATCCGCCAAGAAAACGGAAGTGAAAAGAATAAAAGAAGTTTACTACGATATTAAAAATGGAATAGGGATTGGTAAACAACCGGATGAATACGGTGCTTTCCCCACTGACCCTTATTCGCACACACCTTCCTTTGCAGGTGTCCAGCAGCCCGGAATGACTGGTCAGGTAAAGGAGGATATCATCTCCAGATTCAGAGAATTGGGAATTAAAACCAGACACGGAAAAATAATATTCGATCTATCCATGCTTAGGAAGGATGAGTTCTTAAAGAAAGAAGAAATTTTCACTTATTATGACTTAAATGGTAAAGAACAAAAATTAAATTGCAAAAAAAATACATTTGCAATTACAAATTGTCAAGTCCCCTTTATATATAATCTTTCAAATACAGAAAAAATTGTTGTACATAAAACAAATGGGGAAGAGATAAAATTGGATAAGCTCGAACTAGAAGGGGAAGTGAGCCAGTCAATTTTTAATCGTAACGGAGAAATTAATAGTGTCGAAGTGTTCATAAATAATAATTTATTGTTCTAAATCTATTCTGGGTTTATAATTTCCAGATTTTATAAAAAATCATTTTATTTTTTAGTCTATTTCCAAATTGTAATTTATCCCTTACACTAAATAAAATCGGATAACATCACATATCGGTAATACAATTTTTTATATTCTTTTTCTTATCATTTCAGCTTCTTGCACAGAGATTTTATTGCTGCTAATTGAAAAACCAATAACTCTACTTGGAAACATTACTAATGCCATTTCTTCAAAAAGAAGAATAACAAAATCCATTTGTAGAATAGGGATTCCGGGCATGTTATGAACAAACTCTCTCCCTACCTCATAACACATAATCATTCCGTGAGGCATTGATCCATGTAACAATCCAAGAGTTACAGATGAATAACGCGGGTGAACAATACTTCCTTGACCTTCTATAATCAATATATTGTGATGCTGATACTGAAGTATGAGTCTTTCAGCTGCACCATTTATATAATCTCCAACAACAGTATCAATTGGAATTCCATCACCTTCGATGAGAATACCCGTTTGACCAGTAGCTACGAATTTTGCATCATGTCCCTTCTTTTGTAAAGCACGAGCAAGTTCAAGTGATGTAACCATTTTACCAAGGCTGCAATCATTGCCAACAGTAAGAATTCTTAGACAATTTGTTTTAATTCCATTTCGGTGTGCAACATCTCGTTCATTATTTTTTCGAATATCCTTTATAGAAACGCCAGCTAATTTTGCCGCTAAAGCCAAATCTGAATCATCGCTAATGAATTCGTGCGCGCATGAGATGATATAGGGACGAAGCAAGGAAGAAAAGAGTCGAGAACGGTGAGACTGATTGTCTGATCTATCGCCTCTCTTCCAAATTATTAAGGAAAAGAATTTCCCTTACAACCTTGACTTTATAGATAACATCTAATAAGGTTAATCTTTTGGGATTCTGCAATATTACTAAAGTTAGAAAAACACAAATTTAGGTTCCTGTTTGTTACAAGAAGATCGATTTTAATATTTTAGCATTTAGTATTATTCTTATAACAGCAACCGAATAAATTTTTTAAAACTTAGTAACACAGCTCTTAGATAATAACCAAACCTTATCAGCTTCTTATACTTCAAACCACCATAATGTTTATTCGGATGATGGCAAACTTTTCTTTTCCGTTGCTTTTTGTTCGATATCAATCTGCATTTTATAAATTTTTCCATCGGGGGATTGAAAAACTATCTTCCCATCTCTGCTTGCCCACGGATATAATGCGGGCTTATCAAAACCATATGTCAGATCTGCAAGGAACTTGCCATCATATTTATAACAACTGATATCAGAATCTTTAATTTCATAACCATCATCTTTAACAACCATAAACACGAGCTGATCGTTGTTTATCCACGATGGAAATTCTCCAATACCAAAATCGTAAACCGCACCGGTTTTTGAGTCATAGACAAAAATTCCTTTACCCAGAACACTGATGGCAGCTTTAGTATTATCGGGAGTCCATTCCACAAAGAGATATTCGCCATCAACCGGTTTCAATATATTGGGATTTCCATCTTTTATTTCGATAATATTTTTACTGTTACTAACTTTGGCTGATTGATTATTGCTAATCTTTAATGAAAAACTCTTGAAATTAGCTGGTCCTTCTTCCCAATAAATTGAATTTCCGTCCGTTGACCAGAATGGCATTCCGACTTCATTTAGATTGCCGGAAAGATTTTGCTCTTTGCCATCAAGATCAAACATCATCACCGCACTTTTTTTTGTTTTGAAATCATCTGCCCATAAATTAACTCGTGTTATTATTGCATTAGAATTTGCCGACCATTTCATATTCCATCCGGCGGCGGCATAATTAGTCAACTGCTTAATTTCACCCTCGAAGTAATCAGTTATGAAAATTCCATTGTTTCCTCGTCCTCCAAATGCGACTTTTTTACCATCCGGCGAAATTTTAGGCATTTGATAATCTTCAAAACCGGAGCTAAGTATGTTTATGGGTTCAATGATTTTAACTTGCTGAGAAAAAGTGTATGATGATGTACCAACCATCAGTAAGAATGCTGCAATCGAAAAAATAATTGTTTTCATTTTTTAATCCTTCTCTTGTTTTTTTAATAGTAAAATTAATGCGGTTACAATAAGTACAATTGGCCAATATTTTATGCTTATGCTAAATACAGATTTAAAAAAGTCAGCCGCGTTAAATACTCCAAGTCTAGCGAAGAAATATACGCCTGATATTAAAAAGATTAAAGAAATAGCAAGTAGAAGCCTGTTTGTTAAATCATCGATGAATAAAACTAAAAATGCTGTTCCAAGAATAAAAAATATAGACGGCAGAACAATATTGGATAATTTAAAAATATCGTAATTGCTCGTTATTAATAGTTCAACTCCAACTAAAAATGCAACAGCCCCAATGAATAAAAGTCTTTTTTTATTTTTGCCCATCGATAAATAGACATCCGCTATTCCATAAAAAATGAGCGCATAGCCCATTATTTCTGTGAAAGTAATGTTGATTATTCCAATTATCTTAAGCAGAATTGATAACATAAGAATAACTAAGGCAGAGACTATTATTGACTTACTCTTAATCATAAACAATCAGATTATAAAAGTTTATTTGACTAATACTTGCAAAATTTTTAGGACGATTCAAAGATAAGTATTTCTGATTTTATTTGAAGCTAGAATTGATATTTAATAAACGAATAAGGCCGTGGTGAGCTAGGTGAATTGTGATTTACTGTCTTCGATGACTTCAAATTGACTAATACCTGTTTCTAAGCGCTTAGTTGTCGATAAATTCTATAATATTCTCTGACCCATGCTTGAAGCAATCAGCTCGGCAGCAAACATTGCGCTTTTATTTTTGTTATCTAAGATAGGATTAACTTCAGTTACTTCGAGGGAAGACATACAGCCGCACTCAGCAATCGATTCCATTAACAAATGAGACTCTCGGAAACTCAAGCCGCCGGAAATTGGTGTCCCAACCCCTGGAGCAATGGTTGGATCAACACTATCTAAATCAAAACTCACATGAATGTGATCTACTTTTTCCTGAAACTGTTTCAGTATGCGCGCAATAATTCTATGAATGCCAAGTTTATCGATATCTGACATAGTATAAACAGAAACATTCAGCTTCTTAATATTTCTTTTCTCAAATTCATCAATGCTTCTTACACCAATCAGAGCGGTGTTTTCCGGCTTAAGTTTCGGCGAAAATCCATAAAAATCAACAAGTTTTTTATTTCCCAATCCAAGACCTGCAGCTAAAGGCATCCCGTGAATATTGCCTGACGGAGTTGTTTGGTCTGTGTTCATATCAGCATGAGCATCTATCCAAATAATTCCAAGTTTTAAATTATTTTTTCTACAATGCGATGAAATTCCTGCAATAGTCCCTATTGCCATTGAGTGATCACCGCCAATACAGAGTGGAAAATGATTTTGCGAAAGTGATTTTTCAACTTTTTTTGCCAGCATTTTGGATGTCCTCAATATCTCATCAAGGTATTTCAGCTTAGAGTTTTTAATTTTTTGCTTTTCTTTTATCTCAATAATTATATCACCATCATCAATTATTTTGTACCCAAGGTTTTCAAGCTTTTCACCCAATCCGGCAATTCTAAGCGCGGAAGGCCCCATATCAACACCGCGTCTATCGGCCCCTAAATCCATTGGAAAGCCAATTAGATTCACAATTTTCGAGTATTTTTTTTTCACAAAGTCATTCTTTAAATTTTATTTAATAATTAGAACTTGAGGAAAATTAAAAAGTTTTTGATCGAATTACTAACTAAGCTACTGCACTTAGGGAAAATTCCAAAAAATTGATGAAACAGAATTGAATAAATGCTGCCGACTAGCATTAGTTACATTTTTATCAGTAAAATCACACTTGCGTAAAAAGATGCAGGGTCGTATAAATTCAAAGTATTCATCAAAGTAAAATTGAAAAGCGGTATGTGTTATCATAACCGTATTTGAATTATCAATACTTTTATTATCTTAAAGCATGTTTAATTGTCAATCCGAATTTATTAACTAATCATAAAATAATTAAAGAGGTAGAAAATGAAAAAGAAACTTGAAATATGGAACCAATTAAATGAGCTGGGATTTCGCAATTTAAATAACATATTTTATAACCTTCGTACACCTGCATTATACGAACAAGCTGCAAGAAGAAGAGAAGCTATGATAGCTCACTTAGGGCCTCTTATAACTCGTACCGGACATCATACCGGAAGAAGCCCAAACGATAAGTTTATTGTAAAAGAAACTTCAACGGAAAATGAGATAGCATGGGGAAATGTAAATAGGCCTATAGAAGAAAAATATTATAATCTTTTACTTAACAAAATGTTTTCCTATGCTGAAAATAAGGATTTATACATCCAAGATTGTTTTGCCGGAACAGACAAAGAATATCGTCTGCCAATAAGGGTTATTACAGAAACAGCCTGGCATAGTCTTTTTGCAAGGAATATGTTTCTAAATATTGTAAATGAAAACACAGAAGAGCATCATCCTGAATTTACGGTAATTAATTTGCCTTATTTTCAGGCCGATGTTGAAACCGATGGAACCAATTCACCTGTTTTCATTATAGTTAATTTTGCAAAAAAAACCGTTTTAATCGGCGGCAGCAGTTACGCTGGAGAAATAAAAAAATCAATATTTTCTGTAATGAATTATTTATTGCCAAACAAAGGTGTTATGGCAATGCATTGTTCAGCAAATATTGGCAAAAAAAATGACGTCGCTGTACTTTTTGGTCTATCCGGAACGGGTAAGACTACACTTTCTGCCGATCCTGAGAGAAGATTAATCGGGGATGACGAACACGGCTGGTCTGATAAAGGTATTTTCAATTTTGAGGGAGGTTGTTACGCTAAAGTTATTAATTTATCCAAAGAATCTGAACCCGAGATTTATGAATGCACAAGAAAGTTTGGGACTATTCTAGAAAATGTAGAAATGGATGGTAAAACAAGACATATTAATCTTTTTGATTCTACATTAACAGAAAACACTAGAGCATCATATCCGTTGACACATATTCAAAATATCGAGCCAAGCGGAATGGGAGAACATCCCAAAAATATTGTAATGCTTACTGCAGATGCATTTGGAGTTTTACCTCCAATTTCTAAACTAACACCAGAACAGGCAATGTATCACTTTATCTCGGGCTATACAGCAAAAGTTGCAGGAACTGAAAAGGGTGTTACAGAACCCAAAGCTACTTTTAGTACTTGTTTTGGAGCCCCGTTTATGCCGTTAAAACCCTCCGTTTATGCAGAATTATTGGGTAGTAAGATTGCAAAACATAAAACAAAGAGCTGGTTAATTAATACCGGCTGGACAGGCGGTCCTTATGGCGTTGGGAAAAGAATGAAAATCGAATTTACGCGAGCGATGTTAAGTGCGGCACTTTCCGGAGAATTAGATAATGTCGAAACATTCGAAGAACCTATATTTGGATTACAAATTCCCAAGGAAATTCCTGGAGTACCAGGTGAAATTCTTAATCCGCGAAATACTTGGGAGGATAAACAAAAATATGATGCCGCATTAGCTAAATTGGCAAACATGTTTATTGAAAACTTTAAAAAATTTGAAGCAAATTCGTCAGATAAGGTAAGAACAGCAGGCCCAAAAAATTAAATTATTTATTGCGTCCGGAATAGAGTAAATAAAATCTATCCCGGTTCTTTCATATATAATTAAACTGTGTTCTGCGAAAATATAATGCTAGCAAGATTTGTTTTTTTCTACGAACATTAGTGAATGCATGTTATTCTCTGCTTTAATTCATATATTTTGAAAGATAAAATAAGTTTTTTAATTAAGCTTTTGGGCCAACAGCATGACTGAACCTTTAATCAGCGTTGGAATACTAACCAACAATAAAGTTTCATTTGAACTTTATGGTGATTACCGCACAAACGTTACTACCAAAGTAATTAACGGAAGATTTACTGCCGAAGTACTTGGCGGCGAAATAGTATGTAAATCTGCAGGTGAGAAAATCGTCTCTAAAGACGAATTGATACTTGAACCAAACGACATTACCACCGACACATTTCTAATACGTGACGTAACTATCGGTGTAAAATTCCACTGGGAAAGAAAAGAAAAACAGCGCTTTTCAGGTTTACTTAAGCTAAAAAAAGACAATGATAACATCGTAATCATAAACATAGTGCCTATCGAAAGGTATCTGACGAGCGTTATATCTTCAGAAATGAGCGCAAAGTCATCTTTGCAATTATTGATGGCACACGCAATAATATCAAGGAGCTGGCTTATGGCTCAAATAGAAAAATCTAAATCACTAAAAAATGCCAAAACAGATTATTCCTCTTCATTTGAATCTTCTGATGAACATATCAAATGGTATGACCGAGAAGACCACGAATTATTTGATGTTTGCGCGGATGATCATTGTCAAAGATATCAAGGAGTTACTAAAGTTTTTACAGAGATTGCTCGAGATGCTGTAAAGCAGACCCATGGAATTGTACTTGTAAGCGGCGATAAAATTTGTGATGCACGTTATTCGAAATCGTGCGGCGGAATTTCAGAATCTTTTGAAAATGTTTGGGAACCACTAAAATTTAATTATTTAACCTCAATAAGCGATTATAAATTTCCCGCAGAAAATTTCAATGTAAATTTTTCAAATGAAATAAATGCCGCTAAATGGATAAAAGGAAACCCCCTTTCCTACTGCAATACAACAGATAAAAAAATATTATCGCAAATTCTTTTAGATTATGACCAGGAGACTACTGATTTTTTCAGGTGGAAAATTTCATATACACAAGCAGAATTATCTGAAATAATTAAAACTAAAAGCGGAATAAATTTTGGCGATATTATTGATCTTGTGCCTGTTCAAAGGGGTAAATCATCCCGCTTGATTAAATTGAAAATTATTGGAGCAAATAGAACGCTTACTATTGGTAAAGAACTGGAGATCAGAAAATTTCTTTCCAAATCTCATCTTTACAGCTCAGCAATTATTATTGAAAAATCAGACCTTCGAAACGGCGTTCCACAAACGTTTGATATTTTTGGCGCCGGTTGGGGTCACGGCGTTGGCCTTTGCCAAATAGGGGCCGCCGTTATGGCCGAAAAAGGGCATGAATTTGATGAAATTCTTCTTCATTACTTCAAGAGTGCCGAACTCAAAAAGATCTATTAACGTAAATGTTCGCACAATAAATTTCAACCTTCATCGGTATTATAAATTTAAAACCCGTTATTAAATACCTTGAAAATTCTTTATTCATGTTTATCTAAAAGCTGGGGCGGAATGGAAATGTTCACGCTAACAGCCGTGAGGCAGCTTCTGAAAAGAAATGTTTCAGTTGAGCTTTTATGTGCGGCGGAATCGAGAATTCATATAGAAGCAAATAATCTTGGGCTGATAGTACACCCCCTGAAGATATCCTGGATGGCAAATCCTTTTAACATAATAAGATTAATCTCACTTATTCGGCGCAATAAATATAACCTGATTCATACACAGGCATCATTTGATTTGTGGTTATTGGTTCCAGCATTAAAATTATTACGGAGCAATAGCCCTTTGCTTCTGACTAAACAGGTTGGCTCATTCATATTCAAAAAGGATGTTTTACATAAATGGATATATAACAGACTGACTTTTGCTCTTGCAATAAGTACAACCATTAAAAAAAACTTAATTGATACTTGCCCGCTTCCCGAAAACAAAGTTTTACTTTTGCATAACGGTATTGACACCAATCGATTTAGTCCTGAAAAAGTTGACGCACAGAAAATTCGCAAAGAGTTTATGATTTCCGAGCAAGAAATTCTAATAGGAATGATGGCCAGATTCAGCCCTGGTAAAGGGCACGAGGAATTTTTATATGCGGCAAGTGAACTGAATAAGAAATATTCTTCATTAAAGTTTATTATCGTAGGAGAACCAAGCAGAGGTGAGAACGCTTATGCTGAATCAATTAAAAAATTGGCAACAGATTATCGCTTAAATAACTTAATATTTACAGGATTTCGCAGCGATACACCTGATGTCTTAGCAGCATTCGATATTTTTGTTTTTCCCTCCCATGCCGAAGCATTTGGAATAGCATTGGCAGAAGCCATGTGTATGGAAAAACCATCCGTCTGTTCAAATGCTGAAGGAGTTTTAGATATAGCCGTAGATGGTGTAACATCTCTATTGTTCGAAAATAAAAATGCTCAGGATTTAGCAAGAAAAATTTCAGAGTTAATTGACTCAGCAAATTTAAGATATAGACTTTCAACCGCCGCAAGAACAAGAGTGGTTGAGAATTTTGATATTGAAATGTTGACTGATAAAGTAATTGAAATTTATAATTCCGCTATTTAGTACTGAATATTTTTTTGATGTTCATACCTTAATTTTTAACTTTGTCTATTAAATTTGTACAAAGGGATTCTCATGTCAAAATCAATAAACGTTTTCCTTCCATTTTCCGGTAGCAATTTTACTAAAGAAACGATAAATAGCTTCCTCAGTTCAAAACTGATAAAAAATATTTTTCTTCTTTCTCAAACCGATCAAGTTAATAAATTGCAAAATGCTCAAATTCTTCGTGTTGATTCCTGCTTCAGCAGTTCAACAATGAAACTAATTGAATCAAAAATTGATACTGATTACGCTTTATTTTTGACTCAAGACACGCTAATTCAGGTTGGTCAATTTGGTTTGGAAAGATTCATTAATGTTGCTGAGACTACAGGGTCCGGAATTGTGTACTCGGACTATTTAGATATAAAAAATAATTTAACTTCTTCTCATCCTGTCATAGATTATCAATTTGGCAGTGTTCGTGACGATTTTTCTTTTGGACCCATTTTATTTTTTGAAAAATCCGCTTTCAGCAATGCTTCAAAAGGAATTGATTTAGATTTTAAGTACGCTGGTTTGTATGCTCTTCTTCTTGCGATTTCGCGTCATCATGCCATCACAAGAATTCCCGAATTTCTTTACTCATCAATTGAAACAGATGAACGGAAATCAGGTGAAAAGCTTTTTGATTATGTTAATCCGAAGAACCGAGATGTTCAAATTGAGATGGAAAAAGCGGTATCCGAACATTTTAAAAAGATTAATGTATATCTTGAACCAAAATATAAATCAATAAATCTCGATGAAGCGGGATTTAAATTCGAAGCTTCTGTTATTGTTCCTGTAAAGAATCGTGCGAAAACTATTGGTGAAGCGATACAATCGGTGCTTAATCAGAAAACTGATTTTCCTTTTAACCTCATTGTAGTTGATAATCACTCAACGGATGGAACTTCAAGCATACTTCACGAATTTGCCTCAAAAGATAAGAGAGTAATTCATGTTGTACCCAAAAGAACTGATCTCGGCATTGGCGGATGCTGGAATGAAGGTATTCATAATGAACTTTGCGGGAGATTTTCGGTTCAGCTTGACAGCGATGATCTTTACAAAGACGAGAGCACACTGCAAAAAATTGTTGATGTCTTTCGAGAAGAGAAATGTGCAGTTGTAATAGGTTCCTATCAGTTAACAGACTTTAATTTAAATGAGATTCCACCAGGCATAATTGATCACAAAGAATGGACTCCGGATAACGGAAGAAACAATGCACTAAGAATAAATGGACTCGGTGCACCGCGAGCATATTACACTCCAATTTTAAGAGATGTAAAAATTCCAAATGTTAGTTACGGAGAAGATTATGCGGTAGTGCTTGCGATGTCTCGCGACTATCAGATCGGAAGAATTTATGAATCAGTGTATGTCTGCCGAAGATGGGAAGGAAATTCCGATGCTGCTCTGTCTATAGAAAAGCAGAATGCTCATAATACTTACAAAGACCGCATTCGTACTTTTGAAATGCTTGCAAGACAAAGGAAAAATAAAAGCCAATAGGACACGGATCTAACTGATTAAACGGATTCAAATTGATTTAACACTGCCTGAGCTCAAATGATCCATAATTTAATAATCAAAAATTCTATTATCAAAGAGTTACTTGTCAAGTCTGATTTTGCAGAGGCTGCCAAAAAATTACTTATCGAGCAGAAGAAAACATGGCAGCAGCTTCGTGATGGATATAAATCACTCAAACAAATCAAGACTAAAATTTTCCAGTTTGAGGGATTCAGAATGAAGATTCAATTCAATCCTGGAAGATACGTTTCTACTTCGGCAAAGGTTGATGAAAAATCTATTACCGAGAGAAAATGTTTTTTATGTCCCGCCAATTTACCCGAAAAACAAAAAGGCATTTTGTGTGAGAATGAATATTTAATTCTTGGCAATCCATTTCCGATTTTTCCGGAACATTTTACTATTCCGAACATCAACCACATTCCCCAGCAGATTAAAAATAATTTTCCGTTGATGCTGAAGCTAACCAAAGATTTATCGAAGCGATATGTTGTTTTGTATAATGGCCCCAAATGCGGCGCATCTGCGCCTGACCATTTTCATTTTCAAGCCGGAACAAAAAACTTTATGCCAATTATGGATGACTTTCATCAGCTTAAAAATGAATATGGCGATCTTCTCTTTGAGAATGATGAACTAACTGTTTATGCAATTGACGATGGAATCCGAAGAATAATTTCAATCGAAAGTATGAATAACGAAAAGATTGCAGAGGTTTTTGATAAGCTATATGAAATCTATTCATCAGTTTCTGGAAATATCGAAGAGCCGATGATGAATATTATTTCTAGTTATTGGGAATCCATTCCTTCGGAAGAAGAGGAATTTGGCTGGAGCGTGATTGTGTTTTTGCGAGAGAAACATCGTTCTTCTCACTACTTTGCAGAAGGTGATGAAAAGATATTGCTAAGTGCCGCTTCTATTGATTTGGGCGGAGTTTGCATCACTCCATTAGAAAAAGATTTTGAGAGGATGACAAAAGAAAAGCTTACTGAAATACTTTCCGAAGTTTGTCTTAACAAAAACAGTTTTGAGTTAATTAAACAAAAAGTAGGTAGAGCTTTTAAAGCCTTTTGACGGTCATTGCGAGTCGTCGGACTATGTCAGGAACGAAGCAATCTATCACTCACATTTCAAAGGAGGGATTACTTTGCTTCGATCGTAATAACAAATTCTACGGAAAAATTATCTATTCGAACTCATCAAATCACCGATGAATTTAAGATTCTTCGATTCAGAATTAGAGATAACAATTTTTATTATTGCAGTAAGCGGAACAGAAAGAAACATTCCGACAATTCCCCAGATGTAGCCCCAAATTAAAACTGAAAATAGTATGACAATGGGATTTAGATTCAACCTTTTTCCTAGTATCATTGGTTCAAGCAAATTGAAAAATACGGTTTGCAGCCCTGCGACAATTACCGCAATCAGTAAAGCATAACCAATCGATTCAGACTGAATTAATGCCATTACAACCGGTGCAATCAAAGCTATTGCCGAGCCAATAGTTGGAATAAAATTAAATAGAAAAACAAACACACCCCAAATTATTGCAAAATCCAAACCAAAAATAGAAAGCACGACACTAATTGTTACACCTGCCCCTAAATTCATTCCGATTTTCGTTATAACATATCGTTGAATCTGAAGTGTCATTGATTTAAATGTCTCGGAAATATTTGCTTCTTGTTCATTCCTAAATTCTGCTATTTTATCTTTTAGCAATGATTGGTTTTTAGAGTTAGGTGATTGATGAGCAAGCTCTCGTTTCATTTTTTTGATCATTCTTTTACTCTTAACCTCTACAAAACGATCTTTAATCACCTCAAAAAGTGATTCGTGCCCTGATACGACAAACACAAAAAAGAAAAGTATAAAAAGAATATTCCCCATCACTGAAAATGTTGAAGTAAAGACACCTCCAACTAACGTAGAATAGTTAATTTTAGAAAGAATATTTTGAAAAGAAAAATTCGTAAGGAATGGATCTGAGATTCCCATTGATACTGCTGTACCTCTAATAATAGCATTTAGTTTGTCCTCATACATGGGTAGGCTGTTCCCGAAGCTAAGAAATGATGTAATAAGGATTTTCGAAATCCCCCACGAGAATAAAAAAGTTATAACTATATCCACGAGAATGATTGCAAACAAGGGAATTTTAATTTGTTTAAGTACGGAATTGAGCGGTGCAAAAACAAAGAATAAGAAGTATGCTATTACAAACGGTACAAAAATGTTGGATAGCTCCTTCAGAACTAATCCTAAAACTGCAAGCCCTATTGTAGCAATAAAAAAGTTAACGCTAGAGTTAAAACTATTTTTAGACCGCATAAAATTCTCTCAAAATTATTGCAAATTAGAAGGTGTTTGAGGAGTCGAAATGATTTTTTCAAAGATTTTCCATCTTAATTCTTCATTATCATCCGTTCCGCCATTTTTCACAATATAATTTTCAACTATATCAGAGCCTAAATTGTAATTGATCACATAACTTCCGTACTT
This sequence comes from Ignavibacteriaceae bacterium, assembly GCA_041739035.1. Lineage (GTDB taxonomy): Bacteria > Bacteroidota > Ignavibacteria > Ignavibacteriales > Ignavibacteriaceae > XYD12-FULL-36-8. The sequence continues at coordinate 18,218 of JBGSOQ010000165.1, forward strand.
TTCAAAAAATTTTAAATTCTGTTCTGCTCTTTCCTTCGGTGCAAGTCTATATCTCTGTAGCCAACAAATCGTTTCTTCTCTAGTCCACTTTCCATCTAAATAATTCTGCGCGGCTTCGCTTAATGCACAATCAAGATGATTAATTAGCTCAAGAATTTTATAATATTCATCGGCATTTTGGGGATTCAGTCCCGCTATTGGAAACAAAACTTCCTTCTCAAATTCAATTTGGGAGCTGCCCGGGAAAGCCACTTTAACACCATAATTAGCTGTTCCTTCGGCGATTAGAGATTGCGGACTAAAAAGAGGATAAATACAGAATTCAACCCAATTTCTCTCGCGATATAATTTTTCCAATAAAACATTTAATACATGATGGCCAGGATAACCTTCATGCGCTGCTAGATCAACTGCGCGATCAATGTAAATTGGCAAATCGGTATTAACTTGAATTACGCTGAATGAATTCCCTTTATACCAGTTATAAGCTCCCCATGGCTGGCCCTTCACATACTCAACTTTAAATGCTTCTTTCGCCGGAAGCTTAATATGTTGAAGTGTTCTTTTTCGGCACTCGCTTATGGCAGTTTGAAAAACTTCATCTAATTTTTCATTTGGAATAATAAATTGCTTTTTATAATTCTGCCAGCGGTCAGCTAAGCTGCCATTACCAGGTAATAGCTTTTCAATTTCATCAATAATGTTTTGAAAGTACGAAGAATCGTGAGTTAAAACCTCTGCATCATAAAGTGCTTTTGCTTCTTCATCAAAACTTAATTTTCCTCCGGCGAGCATGAATACTTTTGTTCTTGCAGCAAGAATTTGTTTGTAAAGATATCTGTATCTCAATGTCTGAATTTCATCTGCCTTTTCCTCACTTAAGCTTTCAAGCGTATCCAATAATTTTCCTGCCTCATCGTATAAATTTTGAATGAAGGCAGAATCGCTTTTTGAACTGGACTTGGTTTCCGGTTTCCATTCAGCAGGGCCGTAATAGGAGTCAGCATAATCTGAATCATAAATTCCGATTTTTAGAACAAGTTTAACATAGTTCTCTGCAACTTTATTCATGGATGCTTCAAGGTTTTTACTGCTTTTATTTTTTTGTTCGCTGCAAGAAGACAAAAAAAATGTGGCAAGAATAAAGAAACCGTAAAATAATTTCATATTCAGATTGTCAGATCGAGCTTGTCTGCCATGGCTTGACAGCCAAGTCAAGACAGGTCGAAATCTGCCATTCCTAAGATAGCCGTCACTCTTCAACAGGCTCAGAGTGACCTGGGAGAACATGTACGTGAAATTCATTTATTACTATTCTTTCTCACATCAATAAATGATTTAACGGCAAGGATTAAGAATACCAAGCACAACATTGCCATTACAGCTTGAACAGTCACTGCGGCAGGTCTCGCAGTTTCTGCTCCGCCAAGCATTTTGAGGAATTTTATAAGTCCGCCAACAGTTCCGAAAAAACCAAGCAGCATTAAAACCGCTGCTCCGTGCATAGTATGTTTTCTATATTTTTCATTAAGTCCCAGCCAGCCGAGAATAAGCATTGGGATTCCAAAGAAAGCCGGGATGAGCGCAGTGATACTCTCGCTGCTTATCCCAAAGTAGCTTATCAATCCCATTAAAATAAAAATCACACCGTAAATAATAGATAGTTTTGCCATTTAAATTCCTACAATTTATTAATTTAAATTTTTATGATTTGATTTTTGCATCGAGGATTTTCTCATACTCCTCATCATCTGGTTCCCATAATTCAATTTTATTTCTTTCAACATCAAGGATGTGAACAAACTTTCCATAATCATAAACTTCAATTTCATCAACAACTGTAACACCTTCCTTTTTAAGTTCTTCGACAAGCTGTTCAAGATTTTCTACACGGTAGTTAATCATAAATTCTTTTGATGAAGGTTCAAAATATTTTGTATCCTGGTTGAAAGGACTCCAGACAGTAAATCCTTTTTTATCCTTGTCTTCGGGTTTGCGCCACTCGAAAGTGGTTCCGTACTTATCAACATCAAATCCAAGATGCTTTGAATACCAATCCTTAATTTTCTCAGGGTCTTTACACTTAAAAAATATTCCGCCGAGAGATGATACGCGTTTCATTCTGATCGATTCAATGATTTAATGACTGTAAAATCTGTTTAAAACTTTTCCTTAACCGTTGGAGGGAGAAGGTCAAATAGATGCTTATGTGTCTCAACAAGCCGCATTATATCTGCAAGGTCTTTTTGCCGTTTACTTTTTCGCCTTTCCTCATCCTGGTAAGCCCATAATTTTCCTTGGAGCACATCTTCAAGTTTGGCCACTTTAAATTCATAACCCATGACTTGCTTCTTCACTGCATTGGCAATAAAATACTGGTACCTTGGATCAGTCTGAATTTGAATTCTCAAATCAGATTTAGGATGAGTTAAGTTAATACTGTGCGGAAATTCTTCTGTTTTAAACTTAGTTGACGCTTGTTTAACCAATTTATCAGTATCCTCCAAAGCAAGAACTAAATCCAAATCCATACTTACCACTGGTTCAGCATAAGCGTTTACAGCCAGTCCTCCGATCAAGCAATAATCAATTTTTAATTCGATAAGTAAATCAAGAAATTCTTTGATTACGTCAACTGTACCATTCGCTAATGCATTCAGAAATTTTTTGTTTGTCATAGTTTAGTTCTTAATTAAATTAAATGATTACTAATCTAAGTAAAAATTAGCCTTTGAATATGACCACTATAATTAATTTCCTATTTCAATTCCAAAATCAAATAACCTATCCCTCCAACATCAACTTTCAATCTATCATTTATCGTATAAAATTCTTTCCCGGTAACAAGGTCCTTTGCCTTATTTATCTTATAAAATCCGGGAAGAATATATTCCAAACTCTGCGGATTATTACTTTTATTAACTATCGTTAGAATTCTTTCATTCATATCTGACCGCAGATAAGCATAAACATTTTCATCTGATTGCAGAGTTAGGAAATCTCCGTAACGTAACGCCGGATGATCTTTCCTAATGTGAATGAGCGTGCTCACATCATTTAGAGTTTGCTTCTCAGATTCGTTAAGCCGAGTTCCAAATCTCATCATTCTCCGGTTATCCGGATCAGATGCACCGGTCATTCCTATCTCATCGCCATAATAGATTATGGGAACACCGGGAATTGTCAGCAAGTATGCAAGATGAAGTTTCAGCTTATTATAGCTCAAAGGATTATCAACTTTCGGAGGGTCATTCCAGGCAAAATCGCTTGCTCTTCCATCATTTACTTCCAGATCGCCATCAGCATAAGCCATGTATCGTATCTTGTCATGACTATCCATTATATTTCCCATTAGGTTGTTGTAACCGAAGACTTGAAAACTTTTCTGCATTTGATAATCAAGCAGCTTGAATGAAGCTTTCTTATCAAGGAAAGTCGGGATAGCAACATCATACAAATTAAAGTTAAACTGAGCATTCAATTGCCCATTGTTCACATACGAAGCGATCAAATCAATTCCGCCAAATGTTTCTCCGATCTGATATGTTTTTTTATTCTGAGGAACTTCAATCTCACCTTTTATTTTCTGCGTCAGCTCCCGCCAATATTCATTTGGAACATGCTTTACAGCATCGTGTCTAAAGCCATCAGCATTCGTAACCTTCAGCCACCAAACAGCATTGTCAGTCATAAATTCAAGCGCTTCGTATGAATTCACAAAATCAAAAGACGGCATGTAAGGCTCAAACCAAGTTGAGAGACGGTATTCATCAAACAATCTCAAATTCAATCTTCCGTTAGGCAATTCATAAGTTCCAAACCAATCGCGATGATCGCGCCACATCCAGCATTCTTCATGCACATGATGGGCAACATAATCCCAAAGAACATTCATTCCCTTTTGATGAGCTCTTCTTACTAGTTCTTTCGCTAAATTCATATCACCAAATTTTTCCTCAACTTTTGTTGTGGAAACGGGCCAATAACCATGATAGCCTGTGTAATATCTATGAGGAGGAGGAAATTCTCTGTAAGCACTGTTTGTATTATCAACTATCGGAGAAATCCAAAAAGTATTAACTCCAAGTGCTTCAAAATATCCATCATCAATTTTGTTTATGATTCCTTGTAAGTCGCCGCCTTGATAATTTGCCGGCATAAAAAGCGAATCTCGCTCTATGGGATTATCATTCGATGGATCGCCGTTATTAAATCTGTCAACCATCATGCAGTAAATAATTTGATCATTCAAAGTCTTTTGATCACTCGTTCCGGCAACTTTACCGTTAAGAATTTGAATTGTCTGAATGTTTGTTGCTTT
>JBGSOQ010000198.1:0-4800 GCA_041739035.1 Ignavibacteriaceae bacterium
TTGTCCACAATCATTCTTGATGATTTGAAGAAAAATTTTCCTTCTGCTGAAATTCATTACCTCACAGAAACCTTTGCGAAAGATTCTTTAGTTAATAATCCTCTAGTTGCTAAAGTTCATACGATGGACAAAACTGAATTCGTTTTGAAAGTTGCTGCAAGACTTAGAAAAGAAAAGTATGATTTGGTAATTGATCTCTGGTCAAATCCACGTTCAGCGCAAATTACATTTCTAACTCATGCTAAATATCGAGTTGGATTTTCATACCGGGGCAGAAGATACGCATACAACATTTTGGGCACATCTGAAAAAGGTGAACACCATTCCTCTGAACACAATTTGGAATTACTCAAAGTGCTTGGAATTGAAATCACTTCAAAGAGAATCCATTTTTACATTAGGGAAGAAGATAACAGTTGGGCAAAACAATTTATTCAAACGAATCTGCCGACAGGCAAAAAAATAATTGGTATCATTCCCTCCGGCGGCTGGCCTTCCAAAAGATGTGATGCAAGCAAGTGGGTTGAGCTTTGCAATGCAATAAAAGAAAAATATAACGTAATTTTTCTTATACTTTGGGGACCCGGGGATGAAAGCGATGCCAATTACATAAAAAGTAATTTAAATGATGATGCTTTTCTTATTCCCGAAGTGAAAATTGGAAAGTTAAGTGCATTAATTAAAAACTGCGAGATGGTAATTGCCAACGATTCTGGTCCAATGCATATTGCTGCCGCTTTGGGAATTCCGACTCTCGGAATTTTCGGTCCCACAAATCCCAAAGCTCATGGACCTTACTCTCCAAACTCAGATTATGTAATTAAAAATGATTTACATTGCATCGTTTGCAACAAGCTTGTGTGTCCTTACAAGCATGAGTGTATGACCCAGTTGCCGGTTGAAGAAGTACTGAAGAAAGTTGGGAATTTACTATCACTAATTTGACCTAAATAATAATTTTATTGATAAACTCCCCCAACCTCTCCCCAAAATGTTTTACCAAATAATTACTCATCACAGTTTGGTAAGCATTTTCAGCTAATTTATTTGCAAGCGTTTCATCCTCCCCAAGCTTAATAATTTTTTCTACCAATTGGTTTGGTTTTTCAACTTCAAATAAAAATCCGTTTTTGCCGTCTTCAACAAATTCATCATTACCGGGAATGTCGGAAGCAATAAGTGGCAGCTTTGCAGCAGCCGCTTCGAGCAGTGCAAGAGAAAATCCTTCCGATCTCGATGGAAGCAGAAAGATATCCATCACTTTGTAGTACTCCCAAATATTATCTACATAGCCGGGCATAAAAATTTTTTTTCTGTCTATCCCAAAAGTCTCGGCGTATCGATTTACTTCTTCCTGCATAGATTCCGGAATTCCCACAATCAGCAAAACAAATTTTTCATCAAGCTTGGAAAATGCTTTAAAGAGAATATCAAAGCCCTTCCGTTCTTTATGAAACCAACTTGAAAGTCCGAGCACTATCTTGCTTTCAAAAGAATATTCCCTCCTAATCGCTTCGCCACTTATTGAATCAATATTCTCCGCTATTTCAATGCAGTTATGGATTACTTTGACCTTACTTTTTCTTATTCCCGATTTAATCAGACTCTTCCCCACTCCATTACTGCAAGCAAGCACATAATCGTTGTAAAGATTATAAATTATCGCTCCCATGATTGGAGCGCTCTCAGACATGTTCTGCCTGTAGCTGATGTTTATAATTTTCTTTCCATAGTTTCGTTTAAGCGCTATGCCTACTTTCCTATCTAACGAATGATAGGCGATGACGATGTTAGGTTTTCTTTCTTCAAATATATTAATTATTTGTTTGATTAGTGACTTGAATTTCCGGGAAGAATCTAATTCGACAAGCGGAATATTTTTTAGTTTTGCACGAGAAGCAGTTAGAGAATTTACTGATGCAAAAAGAGTAACTTCAAATCCTTTTTGCAGAAGCACTTCAGAACTAAGTAAAGCCATTTTAGCACTTCCGGCAAAGCCGTCGCCAAAACTAAACTGGAAAATATTTATTTGATCCACAATAGATGAACTTATTTATGCTTTTAAAATAATTTATTTAGTAGATTTGCCAATAGAACTTATTAAAATTAACTCTTTCAATCAATTTTAAGAATCGATGTCAAAAGAAATTCCTTCGTGCAAAAGATTTACCGGATATAAACCTTGCTATCCCGAGCATAACTGCTGGACGAATGGCTGCAAAGACAACATAGCCATCGGTACAAAAATCTTAATAATAAACTTTGATGCTATGGGTGATGTGCTGATGACAACTGCTCAACTCCCTGCTTTAAAGCGCAAATATCCCGAATCTACAATTCATTGGACAACTCTGAATAATGCAGCACCGCTGCTTTTAAATAATCCTTTAGTTGATCAAGTATTTGTTTACAATGCTGAATCACTGTCGATCATTGCACAAATTGAATACGATTTGGTGCTGAATGTTGACAAGTCTCAGAGATCTTGTGCACTATTAAATTTGGTTAAAGCAAAAAGAAAACTTGGGTTTGGATTGAATAGGGACGGCAAGATAATTCCGATGAATGAAGAAGCTGCTTACAATTATAACTTGGGAATGGATGATAATCTAAAGTTCAAAGTAAATACGAGAACCGGGCAAGATTATCTCGCAGAAACCTTTGAAGTTGATTATCAACGGGATGATTACATTTTCAATTTCACCGATGAAGAGTTGAAATTCATCGAAAATTATAAAAAAGAAAATGGCATCAGTGAAAAAGATTTTGTGGTTGGATTTAACACCGGGTGTTCCCTTCTTTACCCAAACAAAAAAATGACGATTGATCAGCATGTTTATCTGATCGAAAAATTATTATCACTTAAAAAAGAATTTAGAATCATTTTGATCGGCGGACCCGAAGATACAGATCGGAACAATCAGATAAATTCTCACTTTCAGAATAAAATAATCAATACTCCAACCAATCTCGGAGTAAGAAAGGGCGCATGCTTTGAAAGTCTTGCTGATGTTGTTGTTACTGGCGATTCTTTCGGCATGCATATGGCAATTGCATTAAAGAAATATGTTATCGCCTGGTTTGGTTTGAGCTGCTGGACTGAAATTGATCTCTATGATCGCGGGGTGAAACTTTATCAAGAAAATTTAACTTGTTCGCCGTGCTGGAAGAAAGAATGTCCATATGATCTTGAGTGCATTAAGATGATTGACCTAGATCGAATCGTTAATGAAATCCTTAAGTTCAAAAAACAAAATCAATAGAACGCTGATGTCGCAGATGAAACTGATTTACGCTGATTTAAAATCTGTGACCATCTGTTCAATCAGTGTTTTTGTCAGCCTCTGGCTGAATCTCTGTGCTATTGACTAATTTTTGTGAGTTTTAATCTTTTCACATTTGCTCGCAAAATAAATCGCCCGCTTCTTCTTGACGGAGCAATGGGAAGTTTGCTGCAGCAGAAAGGAATAAAAACCGATGTTGAATTATGGACATCGCTTGCGAACATTAAGAATCCGGATTTAGTTTACAATGTTCATAAGAGTTATATTCATGCTGGTGCCGATATTATTACGACAAACACTTTTAGAACAAATCCCATTGCCGTAAACAGCCAAGGCAAAATTAAGTTCGAAAAGTTCATAAGAACATCAGTTCAAATAGCAAAAGATGCAGTAAAGGGTCATAACGTTTTAATTGCCGCTTCAAATGCTCCCGCTGAAGATTGTTACCAAGTTGAAAGAAAAATTTCAAGAAAGGGACTTGAAATTAATCACAAAATACATATTGATGAGTTGATGAAAAATGGGTGTGATTTTGTCCTTAATGAAACTCAAAGTCACTTTGATGAAATAAAAATTATTTGTGATTATTGTTGCAACAAAAATATTCCATTTGCTATAAGTTTGCTGGTGAATGATAAACTAAGCTTACTATCAGGAGAAAATGTTCTGGAAGTATTAAAATTCATAAAAGATCGAAATCCTATTTCCATAGGGTTTAACTGTATGACACCAAAGGTTTTTAATTTAATTTTCAATAAATTAAATCTAGATTTTAATTGGGGTTTCTATCTCAACCTTGGTGAAGGCGACTATCACCAGAAAAAATTTGTTGCCTTTATTTCGCCGGGCAGATATGCAAAGATGGTAACCAATTATTTTAGCAAGAGACCTTCATTTATTGGCGGGTGCTGCGGATCAAATCCTAATCATATTAAAAAATTAAAACAGGTCATGGATGGAAAACTTGATAATTAAAACACCGGCTAAAATTAATTTGGGATTGAATATTCTTCGCAAAAGAGATGATGGATATCATGATATCGAAACATTTTTTTATCCAATTAATTTATTTGACACGCTCACTTTTTCAGAATCACCTGAGTTCAAATTTATTTGCAGCAACCAAGAATTGAACAATGAGAATAATCTTGTTGTGCAAGCTAAGAATTATCTGGAAGAGGAATTAAAAACTAAAATAAATGTGAAAATTGAATTGGAAAAAAGAATTCCAGTTGGAGCCGGTTTAGGCGGCGGAAGTTCTGATGCTTCGGCAACACTCTTAGGAATTAGAAGATTACTGAGACTTCAAGTTGATGATTCAGTTCTATTCAAAATCGCAGTAAAGCTTGGATCAGATGTTCCCTTCTTTTTAAATCCTGTACCTTCCTATGCTGAAAGCAAAGGTGAATATATTACTGCAGTAGACTGTAAACTCCGCTACCCAATTTTAATTGTCAATCCTGGAATCCACATCTCAACTAAATGGGCATATGAAAATGTTATTCCCGCAGATCCA